>NZ_JBQGCX010000041.1:0-5701 GCF_052038725.1 Actinosynnema sp. | reverse complement strand
CGCCGCCACGAACAGCAGCTCGTCCCCGCCCTCCAGCGCGTCGTCCGGGGTCGGCACGATCACCCGCCCGCCGCGCAGGATCGTCACCAGCGCCGCGTCCCTGGGCAGCGCCAGGTCCCGCACCGGCGTCCCGGCCAGCGGCGTGTCCTCGGTGAGCGTGATCTCCACCAGGTTCGCCTGCCCCTGCTGGAGCGTCACCAGCCGCACCACGTCCCCGACCGTGACCGCCTCCTCCACCAGCGCGGACAGGATGCGCGGCGTCGACACCGCCACGTCCACCCCCCACGCCTTGGTGAACAGCCACTCGTTGCTGGGCACGTTGATCCGCGCCACGACCCGCCGCACCGCGAACTCGGTCTTCGCCAGCAGCGACACCACCAGGTTGACCTTGTCGTCCCCGGTGGCCGCGATGACCACGTCGCACAGCTGGAGCCCGGCGTCCTCCAGCGAGGACAGCTCGCACGCGTCGGCCTGCACCCACTCGGCCTGCTCGACGGTGTGCGGCTCGAAGTGCGCCCGGTCCCGCTCGATCAGCATCACCTGGTGCCCGTCCGCGACCAGCTCCTGCGCGATGGAGCGCCCCACCGCGCCCGCGCCTGCGATGGCGATCCTCATCAGCCCTCCTCGGGGGCCTGGGCCGCGGCCGAGGCGACGTCGGTGATGGTGCCGGACAGCGCGGCCACGTACACCACGTCGTCGGCCTGGAGCAGCGTCTTCGGGCCGGGCAGCACGCCGGTGCCGAACCGCATGACGAAGGCCACCCGGCAGCCCGTCACCGACTCGAACTCGCTGACCGGGTGACCCACCCAGTCCTCGTGCGGGTCCAGCGGCAGCACCGCGACCGTCCCGGACGGGTCGCGCCACGCCGTGGACGCCCCCTCCGGCAGCAGCATCCGCAGGAACCGGTCGGTGCTCCACGGCACCGTCGCCACGGTCGGGATGCCCAGCCGCTCGTACACGGCCGCGCGCCGCTCGTCGTAGATCCGGGCCACGACGGCCTCGACGCCGAACGTCTCGCGCGCCACCCGCGCGGAGATGATGTTGGAGTTGTCGCCGCTGGACACGGCGGCGAAGGCGCCCGCCCGCTCGATGCCCGCCTCCACCAGCACCGCCCGGTCGAAGCCGTTGCCGACCACCTGCTGCCCGTGGAAGTCGGGGCCGAGCCTGCGGAAGGACTGCGCGTCCTTGTCGATCACCGAGACCTGGTGGTCGAGGCGCTCCAGCGCCTTGGCCAGGGAGGAGCCGACCCGGCCGCATCCCATGATCACCACGTGCACGTTGCCTCCTGAGCGACGCCTTCCGGCAGAACCTACCCACGACTACTCCGAGCAGGGGAGGTGACCCCGTACGCTTACCCCCCGTGTCCAAGCTCGCAACCGCGGCCAAGCGCCTGCTGGTCGGCAGGCCCTTCCGCAGCGACCGGCTCGCCCACACCCTCCTGCCCAAGCGGATCGCGCTGCCGGTGTTCGCCTCGGACGCCATGTCGTCCGTCGCGTACGCGCCGGAGGAGATCTTCCTGGTGCTGTCGGTGGCCGGCCTGTCGGCCTACGCGATGGCCCCGTGGGTGGGCGTGGTCGTGGTGCTGGTGATGCTCGTCGTGGTCGCCAGCTACCGGCAGAACGTGCACGCCTACCCCTCCGGCGGCGGCGACTACGAGGTCGCCACGGTCAACCTGGGCCGCAGGGCGGGCCTCACGGTCGCCAGCGCGCTGCTGGTGGACTACATCCTCACCGTCGCGGTCTCCATCTCCTCGGCGGCGGCCAACATCGGTTCGGCCATCCCCTTCGTGGCCACGCACAAGGTCGAGTTCGCGGTCGTCGCGATCGTCCTGCTCACCGCCGTGAACCTGCGCGGCATCCGCGAGTCCGGCGGCGCCTTCGCCATCCCGACCTACGCCTTCATGGGCGGCGTGCTGCTGATGATCGGCTACGGCCTGGTGCGCGCGCTCGTCCTCGGCGACGAGATGCGCGCCGAGTCCGCCGACCTGGTCATCCGCGCCGAGCACGACAACCTCGCAGGCTTCGCCTTCGTGTTCCTGGTCCTGCGCGCCTTCTCCTCCGGCTGCGCGGCCCTCACCGGCGTCGAGGCCATCAGCAACGGCGTGCCCGCCTTCCGCAAGCCCAAGTCCCGCAACGCCGCCACCACGCTGCTGATGATGGGCGGCGTCGCGGTCGTGATGCTGATGGGCCTGATCGCCCTCGCCCAGCTCACCGGCGTGCGGATGGCCGAGCACCCGGAGGAGCAGATCGTCGGGGCCCCCGAGGGCTACGAGCAGAAGACCATGATCGCCCAGATCGCGGGCGCGGTCTTCGACGGCTTCCCCGCGGGCTTCTTCTTCATCGCCGTCGTCACCGCCCTGATCCTGGTGCTGGCCGCGAACACCGCGTTCAACGGCTTCCCCGTGCTCGGCTCGATCCTCGCCCAGGACCGCTACCTGCCGCGCCAGCTGCACACCCGCGGCGACCGCCTCGCGTTCAGCAACGGCATCGTGTTCCTCGCGGGCGCGGCGATCGTGCTCGTGGTCGCGTTCGACGCCGAGGTCACCAAGCTCATCCAGCTCTACATCGTCGGCGTGTTCGTCTCGTTCACCATGAGCCAGCTCGGCATGATCCGGCACTGGACCCGGCTGCTGGCCGACGAGGACGACCCCGAGCGCCGCGCCCGGATGCTCCGCTCCAGGGTCATCAACGCCATCGGCCTGGCGATGACCGCGTCCGTGCTGGTCGTGGTGCTGCTGACCAAGTTCACCAAGGGCGCCTGGATCGCGATCGCCGCCATGGCCGCCATCTACGCCCTGATGACCGCCATCCGCAGGCACTACGACCGGGTCGCCGAGGAGCTGCGCCAGGAGGAGCGGCAGAAGCTGCTGCCCTCCCGCAACCACGCGATCGTCCTGGTGTCCACCCTGCACATGCCGACCCTGCGGGCGCTGGCCTACGCCAAGGCGACCCGGCCGGACGTGCTGGAGGCGGTCACCGTCAACGTGGACGACGGCGACACCCGCAAGCTGGTGCGGGCGTGGGAGAAGGAGGGCTTCAAGGTCCCGCTGAAGGTGGTCGAGTCGCCCTACCGCGAGATCACCAAGCCGGTCCTGGACTACGTCAAGCGCATCCGCACCGCGAACCCGCGCGACGTGGTCACCGTCTTCATCCCCGAGTACGTGGTCGGCCGCTGGTGGGAGTCCATCCTGCACAACCAGAGCGCGCTGCGGCTCAAGGGCAGGCTGCTCTTCGAGCCCGGCGTGATGGTCACCAGCGTGCCGTGGCAACTCGCGTCCTCCCACCGGGTGACGCACCGGGACGACGCGCTGGCTCCCGGCCAGGTCCGCAGGGGCCTAGACCAGCGCGACCTCGAACAGCGAGCGAAGAACCGGAGCGGCGAGTGAGCACCACAACCTGGCTGAAGCAGGTAGTCGAGGTCGAGGTCGGGGCGGTCGCCCACGGCGGCCACTGCGTGGCCCGGCACGAGGGTCGGGTGGTCTTCGTCCGGCACGCGCTGCCCGGCGAGCTCGTCCGCGTCCTGATCACCTCCGACAACGGCGGCTCGTTCTGCCGGGGCGACGCCGTCGAGGTCCTGCGGCCCAGCCCGGACCGGGTCACCCCGCCGTGCCCGTTCTCCGGACCGGGCAAGTGCGGCGGCTGCGACTGGCAGCACGCCTCCTGGGGCGCCCAGCGCGACCTCAAGGCCGCCGTCGTCGCCGAGCAGCTCCAGCGCCTCGCGGGCGTGGAGCGCGAGGTGGAGGTCGAGCCGCTGCCCGGCGGCCACCGCGACTGGCGCACCCGGCTGCGGCTGGCCGTCGGCCGCGACGGCAAGCCCGGCTTCCGCGGCCACCACAGCCACGACGTCATCCCGGTCGACCACTGCGTGATCGCCGCGCCCCACGCGCTGGACGACGTGCTCGACCGCGCCTGGCGGCCCGGCTCCGAGCTGGCCGTCACGCTCGACTCCACCGGCAAGCAGCACGTCACCGAGATCGCCCCCGCCCAGCGCAGGGGCGGCAGGCGGCCCACGCCCGGCCCGTCCAAGCTGCGCAGGGGCAGCGGCGGCGCCGTCGAGCGCGCCGCGGACCGCGACTGGCTGGTGCGCGCCGACGGCTTCTGGCAGGTCCACCCGCACGCGGCCGACACCCTCGCCCGCGTCGTCGGCGAGTGGGCCGCCTGCGAACCCGGCGACCACGCCTGGGACCTGTACGGCGGCGCTGGCCTGTTCGCGTCCGTCCTGGCCGCCCAGGTCGGCGAGACCGGCTCCGTCGAGGTGGTCGAGTCCGCCGCGAACGCCGTCCGCGACGGGCAGCGCGCCCTCGCCGACCTGCCGCAGGTGAAGTGGCACGTGGGCCGGGTGGAGGACTCCGTCACCCGCGCGCCGCTCGCCGAGCGGTCACCCTCCGTCGTCGTCCTCGACCCGCCCCGCAAGGGCGCGGGCGCCGCGGTCCTCGACGCCGTCGCCGCGCGCCGTCCCACCAGGGTGGTGTACGTCGCCTGCGACCCCGCGGCCCTGGCCAGGGACGTCGCCCTGCTCGCCGGGCACGGCTACCGGTTGACCCAGCTCAGGGCGTTCGACGCGTTCCCCATGACGCACCACGTCGAGTGCGTCGCCCTGTTCACGCGCGGTGACTGACCGGGCGCGAGGCAGGGCGTCTCAACGGGTGGTCCGTAGACTGGCCGGACGAGCAAGGACCAACCCCCAGGACACGAGGTGGAAGCGGTGTCGCTGCTGGAATCCGTCAACGGACCGGCTGACCTGAAACGGCTTGACCACGACCAACTCGCCGCGCTGGCCGACGAGGTCCGCCGATTCCTGATCGACAAGGTCTCCCGCACCGGCGGGCACCTCGGCCCCAACCTCGGGGTCGTCGAGCTGACCATCGCCGTGCACCGGGTCTTCGACTCGCCGCACGACTCGGTGGTCTTCGACACCGGGCACCAGAGCTACGTGCACAAGATCCTCACCGGCAGGCGCGAGGGCTTCGACACCCTCCGCAAGAAGGGCGGCCTGTCCGGCTACCCGTCCCGCGAGGAGTCCGAGCACGACGTCGAGGGCAACAGCCACGCCTCCACCGCGCTGTCCTACGCGGACGGCCTGGCCAAGGCCTACCAGCTCACCGGCCAGCGGGACCGGCACGTCGTCGCGCTCGTCGGTGACGGCGCCCTCACCGGCGGCATGTGCTGGGAGGCGCTCAACAACATCGCCTCCGGCACCGACCGCCCGGTGGTCATCGTCGTCAACGACAACGGCCGCTCCTACTCGCCCACCATCGGCGGCCTCGCCGACCACCTCACCTCCCTGCGCCTGCAGCCCGGCTACGAGCGGGCGCTGGAGCGCGGCAAGGCCGCGCCCCAGTCGGCCCCGATCCTGGGCAAGCCCCTCTACGCCGCCCTGCACGCCGCCAAGCGCGGCATCAAGGACGCCATCAGCCCGCAGGCCATGTTCGAGGACCTCGGCCTGAAGTACCTCGGACCGGTCGACGGCCACGACATCGCCGCCGTGGAGTCCGCGCTGCACCGCGCCAAGTCGTTCGGCGGGCCGGTCATCGTGCACACCGTCACCCGCAAGGGCAACGGCTTCGCCCCGGCCGAGAACCACGAGGCCGACCAGATGCACGCCACCGGCGTCATCGACCCGATCACCGGCGAGGACGTGAAGCCCGCCGGACGCACCTGGACGCACGTGTTCTCCGACTCGCTCGTGGAGATCGGCCGCG
>NZ_JBQGCX010000040.1:0-1903 GCF_052038725.1 Actinosynnema sp. | reverse complement strand
GCGACCACCGCGTCCCCTGCGGGGCGGACGTGCCGCAGCCGCCACCGGACCCCGTGCGCGGCCCCCGTCAGCCGCACCGCCTCGCTCGTCCGCTCGCCGACGTCGACGGGACCGCACACCGCCAGCCGCGCGGACGCCGAGGCCACCAGCAGGCGCCCCGGTCCGGTCAGCGAGGCCGCGCCGCGCACCCGCGCCACGGCCCGCCCCACCTGGTCCGCGCGCAGCGCCAGGCTGTAGTCGGCGAGCCCGCGGAGCGACGGCGGCACGAGGTCGCGCTCGACCCGCCAGAACTCGACCACGGCGGTGAACGCGTAGATCCCGTGCAGCATCCCCAGCAGCGGCCTCGGGTCCTCGCGCCACGGCGCGCAGTACCCCACCCCGTCCGGCCGCTCCAGCTCGACCAGGGGCAGCAGCGCGTTCACCTTCGAGTGCTGCGCCTCGTGCACCAGCGCCTCGGCC
This sequence comes from Actinosynnema sp., assembly GCF_052038725.1. Lineage (NCBI taxonomy): Bacteria > Bacillati > Actinomycetota > Actinomycetes > Pseudonocardiales > Pseudonocardiaceae > Actinosynnema > Actinosynnema sp. Next base: position 1,444 of record NZ_JBQGCX010000040.1, on the reverse strand, counting down.
AGTTCGAGCGCGGACCCCTTCGGTGACATGGCCACGCACCCGAACGCGTCCGCCGACGACGCGGCGAACACCGGTCTCGACCGCTCCAGCGGCACGATGCTCGACAGCACCGAGGACAGCTCCTCCGCCGCGCCGGGGTGGCGCCGGGCCAGCAGCTCCCACGCCTCGTCCAGGTGCTTGGCCCACTCCAGGCGGTGGGCCGGGTCCAGCGGCCGGGCGGGCACCGGGGCGCCGAACTCGCGGTAGGGGTCGCTGTCGTCCAGCACCACCTCGACCACCAAACCCCCGCCCGCCAACCGGTGCCGCCTCACCGGCTCCACGACGAGCGGTTCCCGCCCGCCCGCGACGGTCACCGACGCCCCGCCCGCGTCCAGCGCGAACCGGGCGTGCCCCACCGGGAGCGCCGTGCGCACCGGGAAGGTCCCGACGGTCGGCAGCGTGACGGCGCCGTGCAGCACGGGCACCGGCAGCGCGCAGGGCAGCCCCGTGCGCACGGCGGCCGAGGCGGCCAGGGCGTGGAACCCGCCCACCTGGGACCACAGCGGCGTGGGGTCGTCCCGCGCGCCGAGCACCTGCCGCAGCGCCCTGCCCAACCACACCCCGACGGTCGGGTGCATCAGCACGTCCGCGACCACGTCGGCCGACCGCCGCTCGGCGTCCGCCAGCACGGCCCACGCGGCCCCGACGTCGGTGAACGGGCCCAGCCCGTCCGGCAGCGCCGCGACCGCGTCGGCGAAGGCCAGCAGCTTCAACCTCCGGGTGCTGTGCTCGGCCTCGCGCAGCAGGGCGACCTCCCGCCGGGTCGCCGCGCCCGAGCAGATCCGCTCGAAGGCCCGCAGCGGCAGCCGGTGCCGCGACGGTGTCCCATCCCGCGCGGACCGCCGCCAGCGGTCAACGCTGCTCTTGGACGCGGTCGTCGCCCTCGCGCCGGGCCTGCTCGCAGATCCGCCGCAGCGCCTCGACGATCTCGGGCGTGCGCAGGCTCCTCAGCGTCGACAGGGGGAGCGCGGAGACGTCGGGCAACCTGGACGGCAGAGCGTCCCGTTCCACCACTGCGACCACCTCCTCGTGAGCGGTCCTGGTGCGACCATCATGCCCGACCCCGACCGGGGTCCGAATCGGCCAGGTGGGCTGGTGCGCCCCGCGCGCGGGGGCGGAGCACCCGGCCGCGACGTGCTGCTCCCGCCTGGACGGCCCATCGGGGGCACGGTGTTCCGCCGATCGTCCGCCGGGGGTCCGCGCGCGGCTCCCCGCACCACGGGTTTCCCGCGCAGACCGCAATTCTGCGTATTCGGCGACCGCGTCGGTGGCCGATCATCCGGACAGGTGCCTGTCCGGCCGCTCCCGGCGGGGCGGCGGGCGGGAACGTCGATCGGGGTGGTGTCCTTGCTGTCGCCGAGTCTCCCGCTGCACCACGGCATCGTCATGCTCGACGTCGAGGGCT
>NZ_JBQGCX010000039.1:0-4366 GCF_052038725.1 Actinosynnema sp. | reverse complement strand
GGGGGAGTCACAGCGGGGTGGGGGTGGAGGGGCGGGGGTCCTGCCCTTGGTGCTGGGGGCGGGGGTCCTGCGGCGGGAGGGCCTGCGGCGGGAGCGCCTGTGGCAGGAGTCCTGCGGCGGGAGGGCCTATGACAGGAAGGCCCATGGCGGGGGTTCAATGACAAAAAGGCACAAGGGCGCGGACCAGACGAGAGCCAAACCGACTGAGCCGCAGCACGAGGCTGCGGTGTGGTGGTGTGGGGTTTCGCACCGCTACGCGGTGCGAGGCTGAAAGTCGTCGTCCGGGTTGTCGTTGATCTCCCGGTAGAGCAGCGAGTGCACGCGCTCCACGTTCGGGATGTCGTCGAACGACAGCGGCTCGTCCGAGGCCGACTCGATCACCAGGGTGCCGCAGCCGAGGGCGCGGTCGAGCAGGCTGTGCTCGAAGCGGACGCTGTTGATGCGGGTCAGCGGGATGTCCAGGCCGGTGCGGGTGAAGACGCCGACGCGGTACATGACGCGGTCCGTGGTCATGATGAAGTGCGTCGTCCGCCACCGGACCAGCGGGGCCGCGGTCAGCCAGAGCAGCAGGACCAGGCCGACCACGCCGATCGCGATCCAGGCGGTCAGCTCCCAGGAGCTGCCGGACGCCAGCGCGGCCAGGTAGCCGCCGCCTCCCGCGACGGCGATGAGCACCAGCACGGGGACCAGCAGCATCTTCCAGTGCGGGTGGTTGTGGATCACAACGTGCTCGGCGGGGCTGAGCAGGTCGTCCGGGTAGGCCACGGGTCCTCCGGGGACGGTGGGGACGGTCCGGATCACCGTACTCGCAGGTGGACCACATCCCCGGCGGAAACGGTGTGAGACGTGCCCTCCCGGTCGCGGACGACGAGCGTGCCGTCCTCCAGGACGTCCTCGGCGGCGCCGAGCAGCTCGCGGCCGGTCAGCTCGACGCGGACGTCGCGGCCGATCGTGGCCGAGTGCTCGCGGTACTCGGCGAGGAGCGCGCCGGGCAGGCCGTGGGCGGCGCGCCACTCGGACTCCAGCGCGGCCAGCTCGGCCAGCAGCACCTCGGCGACGGCGAACCGGTCGGTGACGCGCGCGCCCGCCTCGGCGAGGCTCGTCGGCGGGAGACCGCCCGCGCCGGGCTGGACGCCGGGCGGGAGGGGGGCGGTGTTGAGGCCGACGCCGACGACGACCGCGCCGGTTGTGGTCTCGGCGAGGACGCCTGCGACCTTGGCGTCGTCGATCAGCAGGTCGTTGGGCCACTTGAGGGTGGCGGTGACGCCCGCCCAGGCGGTGGCGCGGACCAGGGCAAGGCCGGTGAGGAGGGTGATCCAGGGGAGGCGCGCGGGCGGGACGTCCGGCCTGAGCAGCACGCTGAGGTAGAGGCCGCCGCCGGAGGACACCCAGCTGCGGCCCCTGCGGCCCTGACCGGCGGACTGCGCCTCGGCGATGAGGACGGTGCGGTCGGGGGTGGTGGGGGCGGCGGCGACCAGGTCGGCGTTGGTGGAGCCGGTGCTGGGGACGACGCGGATCGCGGCGTACGGGCCTGCCGGGGCGACGAGGTGCTCGAACACGGCGCAAGCCTAGGAGGCGGGTGGAGGAGCGCCCCACCCCGCCGCGCTTGTCGGAGCGGTGTGGGTTCTCGACGGGGTGGGGCGCCCGCGGCACAGCCTGCACCCTCCAGTGGGGGGCAGTTCCCGGCGGCCGGCCCGCCCGCGCCGCGCGGCGCGGAGCTGCACCGGTGCAGCTCGGTGTCCCCGCAGTCCCTCGCGTTCGCGAGCGCCGCCATCGGCGCGGTCCGTGGTTAAGCTCACCCGTCATGAGCAGTGCGACCGCCCCGCTCGGCGACGAGCCCGACCTGCGCACCACCGCGGGCAAGCTCGCCGACCTGCGCAGGCGCAACGAGGAGGCCGTGCACGCGGGTTCGGCGCGCGCGGTGGAGAAGCAGCACGCCAAGGGCAAGAAGACCGCCCGCGAGCGGATCGAGCTGCTGCTCGACCCCGGTTCGTTCGTGGAGCTCGACGCGCTCGCCCGGCACCGCTCCACGAACTTCGGCCAGGAGCGCAACCGCCCCTACGGCGACGGCGTCGTCACCGGCCACGGCACGGTCGACGGCCGACCGGTGTGCGTGTTCAGCCAGGACGTGACGGTGTTCGGCGGCTCGCTCGGCGAGGTCTACGGCGAGAAGATCGTCAAGGTCATGGACCTGGCGCTCAAGACCGGCCGCCCGCTGGTCGGCATCAACGAGGGCGGCGGGGCCCGCATCCAGGAGGGCGTGGTCTCGCTCGGCCTGTACGCGGAGATCTTCCGGCGCAACGTCGCCGCGTCCGGCGTGGTCCCGCAGATCTCGCTGATCATGGGCACGGCGGCGGGCGGGCACGTCTACTCCCCCGCGCTGACCGACTTCGTCGTGATGGTCGACAAGACCTCGCACATGTTCATCACCGGGCCGGACGTGATCAAGACCGTCACCGGCGAGGACGTCGGGTTCGAGGAGCTGGGCGGCGGGCGCGCGCACAACACCAAGTCGGGCAACGCGCACCACCTGGCCGCCGACGAGGACGACGCGATCTCCTACGCCAAGGAGCTGCTGTCGTACCTGCCGTCGAACAACATGTCCGACCCGCCGGTGCTGGACGGTCCCGGCGACCTGGTCGGCGGGTCGATCGAGGACTCGGTGACCGGGTCGGATCTGGAGCTGGACGCGCTGGTGCCGGACTCGGCGAACCAGCCGTACGACATGCACGAGGTGATCACCCGCGTGCTGGACGACGGCGAGTTCCTGGAGGTGCAGCCGCTGTTCGCGCCGAACGTGCTGGTCGGGTTCGGGCGGGTCGACGGGCGGTCGGTGGGGGTGGTCGCGAACCAGCCGACGCAGTTCGCCGGGTGCCTGGACATCGACGCGAGCGAGAAGGCGGCGCGGTTCGTGCGCACCTGCGACGCGTTCAACGTGCCGGTGCTGACGTTCGTGGACGTGCCGGGCTTCCTGCCGGGCACCGAGCAGGAGTGGAACGGGATCATCCGGCGCGGGGCGAAGCTCATCTACGCCTACGCGGAGGCGACCGTGCCACTCGTCACGGTGATCACCCGCAAGGCTTACGGCGGGGCGTACGACGTGATGGGGTCCAAGCACCTCGGCGCGGACGTGAACCTGGCCTGGCCGACCGCGCAGATCGCGGTGATGGGGGCGCAGGGCGCGGCGAACATCGTGCACCGCAAGGAGCTGGCGAACGCGCTGGGCGCGGGCGAGGACGTGGAGGCGCTGCGGGCGCGGTTGCAGCAGGAGTACGAGGACGCGCTGTGCAACCCGTACGTGGCGGCCGAGCGGGGGTACGTGGACGCAGTGATCCCGCCGTCGCACACGCGGGCGCACGTGGCGCGGGCGCTGGCGGTGCTGCGGGACAAGCGGGAGTCGCTGCCGCCGAAGAAGCACGGGAACATCCCGCTGTGAGCAACCGGGGACACCTTCGGGTGGTGCGGGGCAACCCGACCGAGGAGGAGCTGGCGGCGCTGGTGGCGGTGCTGACGGCGGTCGCCGCGCGCCGGGCGGCGGACGGCGGCGCGCGGGGCGACCGGGGGGCGTCGCGGTGGGCGGACCGGTCGCGACTGGTCAGGCAGCCCCTGGCGCACGGGCCGGGGGCTTGGCGGGCGTCGGGGCTGCCCCGGTAGCGCGGGCGCCGGTCAGCAGTCCACCCGGCGGCTGGTCAGCTCGAAGCCGACCTGGTTGAACACGATCACCTCGCGGCAGCGCACGCCGCCGTCCGGGAGGTGCAGCCGCACGCGCATCCACACCGAGTCGTCGCGCACGCCGCTCGGGGTCGCGGCGAGCACCTCCACCGCCTCGCCCGCCACCGCCTGCGGGAGCCGGGCCACGTCGCGCTGGGCGCGGGCGGTCGCGAGGAGCGAGTCCATCGCCCGGCCCTCGGCGTGGTCGGCGGTGGTGGCGAACGGCCAGAACGGGAGGCCGTAACCGACCGGGTCGGTCGAGACGACCAGGCCCGCGAACGCCAGCACCACGGCGGTGAGCGTGCCCAGCAGCCAGCGGAGCCTCGTCCGGCCGATCCGCCGGACAGGCCGCCGGATGACCAGTCGCCAGCTCTGCACGAACCCGAGAGTGCCCCCTGGAGGGGGCGGCACGCATGGGTAAGACTGCTTAATTCGCGGCTTCGGGCGCCGGGTGGCGCAGGTGAGGGGATGTCGCGTTCCCGCTGGAAGGGCGGGCGCGGAGCGGGGTGACGCGGGTGCGGCGGCGGGGTGGGGCTGGCGGAAACCCGAAGTCACGACGGCCGCAAGCGGTTGCGCACCCCTGCCGACCACGCTACCGAAACCGCGGTGGGGGTGGAGCGGGACGCGGAGTGGGACGCGGAGTGGGACGCGGAGT
>NZ_JBQGCX010000038.1:0-9479 GCF_052038725.1 Actinosynnema sp. | reverse complement strand
TGCCCCCGCCCGCGAGTTCACCCGGACGGGAAAACGTTTGGCCGACTCTCGGAAGAGAGCGCGCGTTCGTTAGCGGAATGCGCGCGAGTGACCGGGCCGCGCACCGCGCGGGCGCTACGCCCCGTGCTCGGCACGTTCCGTGACCAGGGGTTCGCGGACACGTTCGGTGAGCGGCGCGGCCGGTTCCAACCCCCTTGAGGGGGTGGCCGGGCCAATCGTTTGCAGGGGTCGTCCGGGCGGCGGGAACCCGGCGGGCGCCCCCGAGCGTTGTGCCGGTGCGCGGACCGCTCCCGGAGCCGTCCGCGCTCGGTGCGGAGGGGTGACCGGAGGTCGCCCGGTGGGGTGGTCGATGCGCGGCCACCCCACCCGTCCGCCCGGTCGTACGACCGCCCGCTGCGCCGAGGGGCGGCTCGGGGTCGTCCGGACGGGGTGGCGCGCGTGCGTCGACACCCCGTCCGCCTTCGCGCGCGCCCGCGAACGTCCGCTGGGCGGGATCGGCGTGTTACCGGCGGGTTAACTTCACCGGAGGGTCCTCCGGGCGGTGTCGGTGATCACGGACCGGTCCCCACGTGGTCCGGTCCCGCCACCGGTAGACTCGCCCTTCGCCCGTCGCATCCGCGTCGGACCTCAGCACACAGCGTCAGGAGGACCCCGGTGACCCAGGCTGCCGAGGCCCAGTCCCAGGCCGCGCCGCGCCGCGTGCTCGTGGCCGAGGACGAGGCCCTGATCCGGCTCGACCTGGTCGAGATGCTCCGCGAGGAGGGCTACGAGGTGGCCGGTCAGGCCGCCGACGGCGACGAGGCGATCACGCTGGCCAAGGAGCTGCGCCCCGACCTGGTCATCCTCGACGTGAAGATGCCCAAGGTCGACGGCATCGAGGCCGCGTCGGTCATCGCGGGCGAGCGGGTGGCCCCCGTCGTCATACTGACCGCCTTCAGCCAGCGCGACCTGGTCGAGCGGGCCCGCGACGCGGGCGCCATGGCCTACCTGGTCAAGCCCTTCGCCAAGCGCGACCTGGTGCCCGCGATCGAGCTGGCCATGAGCCGGTTCTCCGAGCTCCAGGCGCTGGAGCTGGAGGTCGCGGGCCTCAACGAGCGCCTGGAGACCCGCAAGGTCGTCGAGCGCGCCAAGGGCCTGCTGATGACCAAGCAGAACCTGAGCGAGCCCGAGGCCTTCCGCTGGGTCCAGCGCACCGCCATGGACCGCCGCACCACCATGAAGGCAGTGGCCGAGGCCGTCATCGAAAACTTCGGCTGAGCCTGCCGGACCGATCCACTCCGCAGACCCCGGCGTTACCTGAACGGGTAACTCCGGGGTTCTCGCATGTCCATTGTCGGTTACCCTCTGCAAGAGTAGGGTGACCATTCGCTATTTGATCCGAACTTGACGTTGTTAACGCGCGTGAATTTTTCGGTGACTACCGTCACGATGTGGACACAGAGCAGGCAGGCCACCTGTTCACGGAACGCAACTGAAGCTACGTTCCTGCCCTAACTCCACGCCCCCATGTGTCGGGGGTCCTCCGCTTCTCGGCGGAACGGTTGTGGTTGGTGTCATGGGAGGTATTCCGGTGTCAGGAGCACGACTCGGCCGAGTGCTGGCGCTCGCAGCGGCGTCCTCGCTGGTGCTCGCGGCATGCGCGGGCGGCGGCGGCGGCAGCAGCACGGGCAGTGGCGACGGCGACACGGTCAAGATCGGGTTCATGGGTGACCTCACCGGTGAGAACTCGGCGATCGTGATCCCGCCGCGCAACGGGGCGAAGTTGGCGGTCGACGAGTACAACGCCAAGAACCCCAAGGTGAAGATCGAGCTCGTCGAGTACGACAGCCAGGGCAAGCCCGAGCAGGCCACCTCGCTCATCACGAAGGCCGTCGGTTCGGACAAGATCTCGGCCCTGATCGGCCCGGCCTTCTCCGGCGAGTCCAAGGCGATCGGCGGTGTGCTGGACCAGAACAAGATCCCCAGCATCTCCCCCTCGGCCACCAACCCCGGCCTGGCCGCCAACGGCTGGTCGTTCTGGCACCGCGTCGTGGCGAACGACGACGACCAGGGCCCCGGCATCGCGGACTTCCTGGTGAAGGCGAAGAGCCCGAAGAAGGCCTTCGTGCTCTCCGACGACCAGGAGTACAGCACCGGTCTGGCGGACGCCGTCGCGAAGGCGTTCGAGGGCGCGGGCGTCGCGGTCGAGAAGGACCGCTTCTCCAAGGACGCCTCGGACTACTCGTCCGTGGTCACCAAGGTCGCCTCGGCCAACCCCGACGTGATCGTCTACGGCGGCTACTACGCGCAGGCCGGTCGCCTGCTCAAGCAGCTGCGCGACAGCAACGTCACCGCGCCGTTCGCCTCCGGTGACGGCTCGCTCGACGCGCAGCTCGTCTCCGCCGCGGGCGCCCAGGCCGCCGAGGGCGCGATCCTCGCCTGCCCGTGCAACATCCCGTCGGCCGACGTGACCGGTCCGCTGAAGACCTTCTACGACAACTACAAGAAGGCCACCAACGCCGACCCGGCCATCTACGCGACCGAGGGCTACGACGCCGCGACCGCGTACATCAAGGCGATCGAGGCGGGCAACACCACCTCGGAGAAGATCAACGACTTCCTGAAGACCGCGGACTTCGAGGGCGTCTCCAAGCCGATCAAGTTCAAGGCGAACGGCGAGCCCGAGAACAACGCCATCTTCATCTACCAGGTCAAGGGTGGCGTGCTGAAGCTGCTGGGCGCGGCCGACGAGGCCAAGCTCGAGGGCTGATCTCCCGGACGGTCACAGGCAAGGAAGCGCTGGGGAGCGGGCAGCCGTCGCACCGCGACGGCGCCGCTCCCCTCGTGCACTGCGACGTTTTCTCTCCCCGCCCCGTCTCGTGAGGCAGACCAGTCATGCTTGAAGATTTGACCAACCAGTTCCTACCCAGCACGGTGGGTGGACTGGTGATCGGCTCCATCTACGCGCTCGTCGCCCTGGGCTACACGATGGTCTACGGCGTCCTCCGCCTGATCAACTTCGCGCACTCCGAGATCTTCATGATCGGCACCATGGCGTCGCTCGTGACGATCACGGCGATCGCGCCCGCCACCCCGCTGACGGGCGTCGCCCTCATCGGCGTGATGGTGCTGCTCATCCTGGTGTCCGGCGCCGTCTCCGGCGGCGCCGCGGTGCTCCTGGAGTTCGTGGCCTACCGGCCGCTGCGCCGCAAGGGCGCGACCCGCCTGACCGCGCTCATCTCCGCGATCGGCGCCTCGCTGTTCCTGCAGGAGCTGTTCGCGCTCGTCATCATCCCGTGGCTGACCGGCAAGCCGGGGCGCAACCAGCAGTCCGCGGCCCGCATCGTCGACCGCGAGACCCTCTTCACCATCGGCAACGCCGACGTGCGCACCGACCACGTCATCGTGATCGTCGCCGCCATCGTCATGATGGTCGCGCTCGACCGCCTGGTGAACCAGACCAAGATCGGCCGCGGCATCCGGGCCACCGCCCAGGACCCCGAGGCCGCCGTGCTGATGGGCGTCAACATCGACACCATCGTGCGCATCACGTTCCTGCTCGGCGGCACCATGGCCGGTGTCGCGGGCGCGCTGTACCTGATGGAGTACGAGAACACCGTCTACAACGTCGGCTTCGTGCTGGGCATCAAGGCGTTCACCGCCGCGGTCCTCGGCGGCATCGGCAACCTGCGCGGTGCGCTGCTCGGCGGCATCACGCTCGGCCTCATCGAGAACTGGGGCGCCATCTTCCTCGGCTCCGAGTGGAAGGACGTCATCGCGTTCACCGTCCTGGTGATCGTCCTGATGTTCCGCCCGACGGGCATCCTCGGCGAATCCCTCCAGAAGGCCCGCGCATGAAAGGCAACGCTGTGTCTGGCAACTCGAACCCGTTGAGGCGCGTCGGCGCGCTGTTCGACGGCCTGAGGGACTGGTGGGAGCACGCCAAGACCTGGCAGCGCTACCTGGTCTACCTCGGCGCGATCGTCTTCGCCCTGATCCTGCCCGCCCCGTGGATCGGCTCGTTCATGTCGCCCGGCGCGGACTGGACGACCGTGCTGATCTACCCGGTCGGCGTCTACATCCTGCTGGCCGTCGGCCTGAACATCGTGGTGGGCCAGGCGGGCCTGCTCGACCTCGGCTTCGTCGCGTTCTTCGCGATGGGCGGCTACTCGGTGGCCTACTTCGGCACCCAGTACGGCTGGAACTACTGGGCCACCATCGTGATCGGCATCGGCCTGGCCGCCGTCTCCGGCGTCGTCCTCGGCGCCCCGACGCTGCGCCTGCGCGGCGACTACCTGGCCATCGTCACGCTCGGCTTCGGCGAGATCGTCCGGATCACCGCGAACAACACCGACGAGATCGGCGGCGCGCGCGGCATCACGAACATCCCGCACCCGCCGGACATGCTCGGCCTGGAGTTCCGGCTCGACCCCGCGCCGTACTACTACCTGATGGTCGCGGCGATCGCCGTCGTCATCGTCTTCTCGGTGCGGCTGCAGAAGAGCCGCGTCGGCCGCGCGTGGGCCGCGATCCGCGAGGACGAGGACGCCGCCGAGCTGATGGGCGTGCCGACGTTCAAGTTCAAGCTGCTGGCCTTCGCCATCGGCGCGATGATCGGTGGTCTCGCGGGCGGCCTGCACGCGGGCAAGGCGGTGTTCATCGAGCCGAACACCTTCCCGTTCATCCTGTCCGCGACGATCCTGGCCGCGGTCGTGCTGGGCGGCTCGGGCAACCTGCCCGGCGTCATGCTCGGCGCGTTCGTCATCGCCTGGCTGCCCGAGCGGTTCCGCGAGGTCAACTGGCTGGAGGACCTGCTCGGCCGCGACCCGTCCGAGTACCGCATCCTGCTGTTCGGCGGCGTGCTCGTGCTGATGATGGGTCTGCGCCCCGAGGGCCTGCTCCCGTCGCGGCGCAGGAAAGCCGAACTGCACGAGGGGACCGGTGGCATGGGCGCGCTCGGCGCCGAAGTCGCCGGGCCGGACACCGACGCGTCCACGGAGGCGGTCAAGTGAGCACCCCTGTCCTCAAGCTCGACAACGTGGTGATGCGCTTCGGCGGCGTCGTCGCGCTGCGCGGAGCGGACTTCCAGATCAACGAGGGCGAGATCTTCGCGCTCATCGGTCCCAACGGCGCCGGCAAGACCACGGTGTTCAACGTCGTCACCGGCGTCTACCAGCCCACCGAGGGGCAGGTGCTGTTCAACGGCGAGAAGCTCAACGGCACCAAGCGCTTCAAGATCACCAAGCAGGGCGTGGCCCGCACGTTCCAGAACATCCGGCTGTTCCACAACATGTCGGCGCTGGAGAACGTGATGGTGGGCGCGGACGCGCACCACAAGACCGGTGCGATCGGCGCGACCTTCAACCTCCCGTGGCACCGCAAGGAGGAGAAGCGCGGACGCGAGCTGGCGCGGGAGCTGCTCGACTTCGTGGGCATCTCCGCGCGGTCCACGGAGACGGCGAAGAACCTGCCCTACGGCGACCAGCGCAGGCTGGAGATCGCCCGCGCGCTCGCGACCGACCCGAAGCTGCTGCTGCTCGACGAGCCCGCCGCGGGCATGAACCCGGCGGAGAAGAAGTCGCTCCAGGAGCTGATCCGCAAGATCCGCGACGACGGCCGCACCGTCCTGCTGATCGAGCACGACATGAGCCTGGTGATGGAGGTCAGCGACCGCGTCGCGGTGCTGGACTTCGGCCAGCTGATCGCGGAAGGACTCCCGCAAGAGGTGCAGAACAACCCTAAGGTGATCGAGGCGTACCTGGGGGTGTCCGAAGATGCTTCTTGAGGTCCAGGACATCAACGTCCACTACGGCAAGATCGCGGCGCTCAAGGGCATCACCCTCGACGTCAACGAGGGCGAGATCGTCTCGCTGATCGGCGCCAACGGCGCGGGCAAGACGACCACGCTCAAGACGATCTCCGGACTGCGCCCGCTGACCAGCGGCAAGGTGCTGTTCGAGGGTGAGGACATCTCCAAGATGCAGGGCCACCGCAGGGTGCGCCTGGGCATCGGCCAGTCGCCCGAGGGCCGGGGCGTGTTCCCCGGCATGACGGTGCAGGAGAACCTCCTGATGGGCGCCTACACCCGGAAGGGCGAGTTCTCGGCCGACCTGGAGAAGGTGTACGGCCGGTTCCCCCGGCTCGCCGAGCGCAAGACGCAGTTCGCGGGCACCATGTCCGGCGGTGAGCAGCAGATGATCGCCATCGGCCGCGCGCTGATGACGAACCCCAGGGTGCTGCTGCTGGACGAGCCGTCCATGGGTCTGGCGCCGATGCTGATCGCGGAGATCTTCAAGATCATCCAGGAGATCAACGCCGACGGCACGACCGTGCTGCTGGTCGAGCAGAACGCCCAGCAGGCGCTGAAGATCTCGCACCGCGCCTACGTGCTGGAGACCGGTCGCGTCGTGAAGAGCGCGCCGGGCAAGGACCTGCTCGACGACCCGCAGGTCCGCGCCGCCTACCTCGGCGGCCACTGAGACGGGCTGAGAACCGGACGAGGGCCCGACCACCCGCGGTGGTCGGGCCCTCGTCTTGCGCCCTGGGCTCAGCCGAATCGGATCTCGGTGCCCTCCAGGTCCTGCAGGTCGGTCAGCGTCGGCCCGCCGAACGCGCGCAGCGCCACCGGCCTCGCGCCCTCGGGCACGTCGAAGTACGCGTCGTACTCCAGCCGCACGCCCGCGCCGAGGTCGACCCGCTCCGGCTGCCGCTTGATCGTCATTGCCTGGGCGTCCTGCGGGTGCTCGCCGCCCCGCTCGTCCACCAGCACGTGCCTGCGCGCGTCGAACAGGACGCTGCTGCGGCCGGTGTTCACCACGATCATCCGCACCCGCGCGAACCGGCCCTTGGCCCGCCACTCCGCGTGGCTGCCGATGACCACGTCCAACCCGGTGGTCAACCCCAGCAGGGTGAAAGCGGTGTCACCGTCCGAGGTGGTCGGCACGTCCAGCACCACCTCGTCCGGGCGCGGGGCCTCCACCGGGACCCGGTAGGCGGGCGGCGGCGGCGGTTCCGGCGCGCTCGCACACCCGGCCAGCAGCACGGCTAAGAGCGGCAGGGCGGCCCGCACCGCGTCAGACCTCCTTGAGGAAGCAGGTCAGCCGCGCCGTGCACAGCCGCCTGCCGTCCTCGTCGCTGACCACGATCTCGTAGGTCGCCGTGCTGCGGCCCCGGTGCACCGGCTTGCACACGCCCGTCACCAGGCCCTCGCGCGCGGACCGGTGGTGCGTGCAGGACAGCTCCAGCCCGACCGCCACCCGGTCGGGGGCCGCGTGGGTCGCCGCCGCGATCGAGCCCAGCGTCTCCGCGAGCACCGCGTTCGCGCCGCCGTGCAGCAACCCGTACGGCTGGCGGTTGCCCTTGACCGGCATCGTGCCGACCATCTCGTCACCGTCCCACCGGGTGATCTCGATGCCCATCCGGGTCATCAGCTGCTCGTCGGCGAACGCCTGGTCCAGGCCGGGGAGCTGGTCGGGGGTCGTCATGTCGGGCGGCTCCACTCGGGTCGGCTGTCGGACCCTCACCCTAGACTCGCCCGCGTGAGCACCTCAGAAGCCTCCCGCCTGCTCCTGGTCGACGGTCACTCCATGGCCTACCGGGCGTTCTTCGCGCTGCCAGCGGAGAACTTCCAGACCGCCACCGGCCAGACGACCAACGCGGTCTACGGCTTCACGTCCATGCTCATCAACCTGCTGCGCGACGAGAAGCCCACGCACATCGCCGTCGCGTTCGACGTCTCCCGCCGCACCTTCCGCACCGAGGCGTACCCCGAGTACAAGGCGGGCCGCAGCGAGACCCCGGACGAGTTCCGCAGCCAGGTCAGCCTCATCCAGGACGTGCTGACCGCGCTCGCGATCCCGTTCCTGTCCAAGGAGAACTTCGAGGCCGACGACCTCATCGCCACCCTCGCCACCCAGGCGACGGCGCTCGGCCAGAAGGTCCTCATCTGCACCGGCGACCGCGACGCCCTGCAGCTGGTCAACGACGACATCACCGTGCTGTACCCGGTGAAGGGCGTGTCCGAGCTGGCCAGGTACACGCCGGAGCTGGTGCTGGAGAAGCAGGGCGTGCCGCCGTCGCTGTACGCCGACTACGCGGCGATCCGGGGCGACTCCTCGGACAACCTGCCCAACACGCCCGGCGTCGGGCCGAAGACGATCGTGAAGCTGCTCGGGCAGTTCGGCGACCTGAGCGGGCTGGTCGAGGGGGTCGACCAGGTCAAGGGCAAGGTCGGCGAGTCGCTGCGCGCGAACCTGGCCAACATCCTGCTCAACCGGCAGCTCACCGAGCTGGTGCGCGACGTCGAGCTGCCGCTCGGCCCCGAGGACCTGGCCGCCAAGGCGTGGGACCGGGACGCGGTGCACCGGCTGTTCGACCAGTTGGAGTTCCGGGTGCTGCGGGACCGGCTGTTCGCGACGCTCTCGTCCGCCGAGCCCGAGGCCGAGGAGGGCTTCGAGGTCAGCGGCGGCGAGCTCGCCGAGGGCGGGCTGGCGGCGTGGTTCCAGGCGCACGCGGGAGCCCGCGTCGGCGTAGCCCCGCGCGAGTCCGACGGCGAGGTCGAGGGGCTGGCGTTCGCCGTCGGCGGCGAGGGCGGGTACGTGCGGCTGGCCGCGCTGACCCCCGACGACGAGACCGCGCTGGCCGACTGGCTCGCCTCCGACGCGCCCAAGGCCGTGCACGACGCCAAGCCGCTGCTGCACCGGCTCCGCGCGCGCGGGCTGCGGCTCGGCGGGCTGACCAGCGACACCGCGCTCGCCGCGTACCTGGTGCGCCCCGGACAGCGCTCGTTCTCGCTCGACGACCTGGTGCTGCGGCACCTCCAGCGCGAGCTGCGCGCCGAGGAGCCGGGCGGCGGGCAGCTGTCGCTGCTCGACGAGGAGGAGGACGAGGGCGGCAAGGCGGCCACGGCGGCCATCGTGCGGGCCTCCGCCGTCGCCGAGCTGGCCGACGTGCTCGACACCGAGCTGCACCGCACCGGCCAGGAGGGGCTGCTGGCCGACCTCGAACTGCCGCTGCTGGCGCTGCTGGCCGAGATCGAGGGCATCGGCAACGCCGTCGACGACGAGCACCTGACCGGGCTGGAGGCGCACTTCGCGGCGGGCGTGAAGCAGGCCGCGCAGGACGCGTACGCGGTCATCGGCAAGGAGATCAACCTCGGGTCGCCCAAGCAGCTGCAGGTGGTGCTGTTCGACGAGCTGGGGATGCCGAAGACGAAGAAGACCAAGACCGGGTACACCACCGACGCGGACGCGCTGCAGAGCCTGTTCGAGTCCACCCAGCACCCGTTCCTCCAGCACCTGCTCGCGCACCGGGACGTCACCAGGCTCAAGACGACGGTCGACGGGCTGCTCAAGGCGGTCGCCGACGACGGGCGCATCCACACCACGTTCCACCAGACCATCGCGGCCACCGGGCGGCTGTCGTCCACCGACCCGAACCTGCAGAACATCCCGATCCGCACGGACGAGGGCAGGCGCATCCGCGAGGGGTTCGTGGTCGGG
>NZ_JBQGCX010000037.1:0-1571 GCF_052038725.1 Actinosynnema sp. | reverse complement strand
TCCTTCCCCGGTCGGGGGATCAGAACCACCAGGCGCCCCAGGGGCCGTCCAGCCAGTAGCCCCGGTTGGTGAGCTGGGTCAGTTCGGCGAAATCGCCGATCTCGACCAGGCAGGGGGCCTCGTACACCTCGACCGCGTTCTCCATGCTGTCCTCCGGGCACTTCGTGGATGAACCGCGCGGCGACCGGGAGAACCGGCCGCCGGAACCATCCTCACCGCCCGGACCGGCCGCCGTATTGGACGAAATCGCCATTCCCGCCGCGCGGCGCCGCACCGCCTCGGGGGTCGATCCGGTGAGCAGGCGGCACTCGCGGGTGAAGTGGGCCTGGTCGTAGAAGTCGCACTCGGCCGCGACGCGCGAGCCCGGCAGGCCCGCGGCGAGCAGGCGCAGCGCCCGGTGCAGGCGCAGGACCCTGGCGGCGGTCTTGAGGGGGACGCCGAGCTCGGCGGTGAAGCGGCGCGAGAGCTGGCGGTGGCTCCAGCCGGACGAGGCGGCGACCTGCGAGATCAGCGCGGCGCCGTGGACCTGGCTGAGGGCGTGCCAGGTCTGCCTGACCGGGGCTGGGACCGGGGTCGCGCGCTCCCAGAGGCGCAGCAGGGCCGCGTCCAGGGCGTGCAGGCGGGTGGGCCGGTCCGGTGCGGTGGACGCGCTGCGCAGCGGTTCGGCCAGGGCGGCGGCGTGGAGGCGGGTGCCGCGCGAGCCGAGGACGGCGGCGGGATCGGCGTGCCCGGTGAGCGCGGCGACGGCCCAGGGGTGCACCAGGGCGTCGATCCTGGCGCAGTCGCGGCAGGCGGGGTCGGGGTCGGCGGTGAAGCGCGCCAGGGGTGGTTCGCACACGACGTGCGCGGGTGGCGGGAATCGTGTTCCGGTGGGTTCGGGAAAGTGGAAGGACAGGGTGGCGGTGGCGTCCGGGGGTTCGCGTCCGTCGGCTCCGGTGCGGTAGCGGATCACCGCTTCCCGCAATCCGCCGCGCGGGCGCGGGGTGGTGAAAGGCGCGTCGGCGGTGGCTGTCACGAAAACCCCCCAGGTTTCGGACTCGTCGGGGGAACGTAGCAATCGCGTTCGGCAGCGGGTATCAGCCGAACGGTTCACGTGGTGGCGGAATGATTTTCGTGTTTTTGCCGGGGCATTGGTGAGCGGTGGTGGTTCGGGGTGTTCGCCCGCGGGGCGCTGGGGTCGGCGCTAGCCTGCGGCGAATGGACTCCCCCGCGGCCGAGCCCCGCGCCCCGTCGAGCAGTACTTGCGGGAGCCCCCCCGCAAGCGGATCGCCGCCGGGGTGGTGCTGCGCGACGGGGCGGGGCGGGTGCTGCTGCTCCAGACCAGCTACAAGGCGAACTGGGAGGTGCCCGGCGGGGTCGTGGAGGAGGGCGAGTCGCCGTGGGCCGCGGCGATGCGCGAGCTGCGGGAGGAGGTGGGGCTGTCCCGGCCGCTCGGGCGGTTGCTGGTGGTGGACCACGTGGCCGAGCACCCGCACGAGGGGGTGGTGCGGCCGGAGGGGGTGGCGATGCTCTTCGACGGCGGGCTGATCACGGCGGAGCGGGTGGCGGGGCTGGTGTTCGGGGACGGGGAG
>NZ_JBQGCX010000036.1:0-3579 GCF_052038725.1 Actinosynnema sp. | reverse complement strand
GGTCAGGGGCGCGTCACTGCTGGGCGCATCCGCCGCGACCGGAGGTGACGACGCCTTCCGCTTCCCGCGCAGGGAGGACGTCCGCGTGCGCAGCAGAACCCACCACCGCACCCCGTTCCGGGGCCTGGCAAGAAGATCCCTCGTCCTGTGCGCGGTGCTCGCGCTCGTCGCCGCGCCCGCGACGGCCGCGCCCCAGGAGCCGCCGCCACGCGCCGAGACGGACTCGGCGCAGGCCCCGCCACCGACCGAGCACCGGGTCACCCTGATCACCGGGGACCGGGTGCGGTTCGCGGGTGAGCGGGTGCTGTCCGTGGAGCCCGGTCCCGGCCGGGAGCGGTCGGTGGTGCGCTCGCACGCGCGGGACGGGCGGCTGCGGGTCGTGCCCGCCGACGCCGCGCCGCTGCTGGGCGCGGGCAGGCTGGACCCGAGGCTGTTCGACGTGACGGGCCTGGTCGAGGCCGGGTACGACGACGCGCGCCGGGACGACGTGCCGCTGATCGTGACCGGTCCGGACGGCGCGGGCGCGATCGGCGCGGCGGGCCGGGAGCTGCCGCTGCTCGGCGGGCGCGCCACCAGCGTCGCCAAGGCGGACGCCTCGGCCGCGTGGCGCGAGCTGCTGGCCGGGCCTGCGGAGCGGAAGGTCTGGCTGGACGGGGTGCGCCGGACCAGCCTGGACGGGAGCACGAAGCAGATCGGCGCGCCGAGCGCCTGGGCGGACGGGGTCACCGGCGCGGGCGTGACGGTCGCGGTGCTCGACACCGGGATCGACGACGCGCACCCGGACCTGGCCGGTTCGGTGGTGGGGCGGGCCAACTTCACCGACGAGCCGGACGGCGACCTGGTCGGGCACGGCACGCACGTCGCCGCCACCACCGCCTCGCGCGGTGAGCGGTACCGGGGCGTCGCGCCGGGCGCGGAGCTGTTGGACGGCAAGGTGTGCGGGACCGCAGGCTGCACCGAGTCGTCCATCGTGGACGGCATGTCCTGGGCCGTGGCGCAGGGCGCGGACGTGGTGAACCTGAGCCTGGGCGGCCCGGACACCCCGGAGACCGACCCGCTCGAAGCCGCCGTCGAGCTGCTCTCGGACCGGGCGCTGTTCGTGGTCGCGGCGGGCAACGGCGGCAGGCCGGGCAGCGTCGAGTCCCCCGGCAGCGCCGACTCCGCGCTGACCGTGGGCGCGGTGGACCGGCAGGACGGGCTCGCCCCGTTCTCCAGCCGGGGACCGAGGACCGGCGACCGCGCGGTCAAGCCGGACCTGACCGCGCCCGGTGCGGGCGTCGTGGCGGCCCGCTCGGCGACCGCGATCGTCGGCGAGCCGGTCGGCGAGGCGCACGCGGCGATGTCCGGGACGTCCATGGCCACCCCGCACGTCGCGGGCTCGGCCGCGCTGCTGCTCCAGCGGCGGCCGGACTGGACCGGGCAGCGGGTCAAGGCCGCGCTGGTCGGGTCGGCCCGCCCCACCGAGGGGCTGACCGCGTTCGAGCAGGGCGCGGGGCGGGTCGACGTGGCGGCGGCGGGCGCGGTGCGGGGGACCGCCGACCCGGCGAGCCTGGCGCTGGGCTCGCAGCGCTGGCCGCACGAGGACGACGCGCCGGTGACGAGGGACCTGGTGTACCGCAACGACTCCGACGCCCCGGTGGAGCTGTCGCTGGCCGCCGAGGTGCTGGACCCGGACGGCGGGCCGTCGGCGGTGGTCTCGGTCTCCCCCACCACCCTGTCCGTGCCCGCGGGCGGTCGGGCGAGCGCCCGCGACACCGCCGACACCCGGCCGTCCGCGCCGGACGGGCTGCACGTCGGCGCGGTCGTCGCGTCCGGCGGCCCGGTCCCGCTGCGCACCGCGCTGAGCGTGGAGCGCGAGCCGGAGAGCCACGACGTCGCCTTCACCGTGCTGGACGACGGCGGCGCGCCCGCGTCGGACTACTACGCGTCGGTGATCGGCCTGGACAACGAGGTGTTCGCGTTCCCGCACGACCCGGACGGCGCGTTCACCCTGCGCCTGCCCAGGGGCGACTACTACGCGAGCGCCGACGTGACCTCGCCCGGCGGGGCGGTGGCGGTGCTGCCCAGACCGGCGCTGTCGGTGCGGGCCGCCACCTCCGTGGTGCTGGACGCCCGCGCCGCGCGGCCGGTGGCGATCACCGCGCCGGACCCGGCGGCGCG
Source organism: Actinosynnema sp. (assembly GCF_052038725.1). NCBI lineage: Bacteria > Bacillati > Actinomycetota > Actinomycetes > Pseudonocardiales > Pseudonocardiaceae > Actinosynnema > Actinosynnema sp. Next base: position 1,419 of record NZ_JBQGCX010000036.1, on the reverse strand, counting down.
GGAGGCGCTGGGGGACATCACGGTGGTGCGCAGGCAGGGCGAGCGGCAGGTCAGCTCCAGCACCGCGTTCCTCGGCGGGTTCGGCGCGGAGGTGTCGATCGCGCACTCCGGCCCGGCCCTGCCGGACGAGCAGGTGACCGCGCTGATCGGGGCGCAGCTGCGCGGCGAGCCGGAGGACGGGCTCCCGGTGACCTACCGGTTGGCGTGGGTCGAGCAGGGTAGGCTGCCGACCGGCTTCACCCGGCGGGTCGACGAGGGCGAGCTGGCGCGGGTGCGCGCCGACAACGGCCCCGGCCCGGCGGACCGCACGTTCGGCCGGGGCGCGAACCCGGTCACGCCGGACGGGGTCGGCGGCTGGGCCTGGCAGGCCCCGGTCACCGCGCCCGGCTCGGCCCTGGACCTGGTCACCACCGCCGACACCGCGTGGAGCTGGAACCTGCTCCAGCACGACCCGACCGGCTCGGCGGAGGCCGCGCTGACCTCGCCGGAGCGGTCCTACCGGCCGGGCAGCTCGCAGGTCGAGCGGTTCAACGACCCGGTGTTCTCCCCCGCGCTGCCGCCGTCGCGCGCGCCGCTGCTGTCGCGCTCCGGTGACGTGCTCAGCCTGGCGGTGCCGGTGTTCGGGGACGGCGCGGGCAACGGCGGCAGCTCGAACGCCGCGTCCGCGCGCACGGTGCTGCTGCGCGACGGCGTGCCGGTCGGGGAGAGCCCCTACGGCGCGAACGGGCTGTTCCCGGTGGAGCCTGGGGACGCGCGCTACCGGGTGGAGACGGACGTGGTGCGCGCCGAGGGCGTCTCCGGGTTCACCCGGCGGGTCGTGGCGGCCTGGGAGTTCGCCTCCGGCAGCACCTCGGAGCCGACCGCGCTGCCGCTGACCGCGGTCCGGTTCGCCCCGGCGCTGCGCGACGGCACGACGCCTCCGGGCGCCACCGAGGTGCCGCTGGTGGTGCAGCAGCACGCCGCCGAGGGCGTGCGTGACCTGGCGGCGCAGGTGTCGTTCGACGGCGGCGCGACCTGGTCGGCGGCCCCGGTGTCCGGTGGCGCGGCCAGGTTCACCGCGCCCGAGGACGGCTCGGTGTCGCTGCGGGTCACCGGGTCGGACTCGGCGGGCAACCGGTTCGAGCTGGCCGTCGTGGACGCCTGGCGGATCGGCTGACCGGTGCGGGGGCGCTGCCTCGCGCGGCGCCCCCGCACCGGCGAAGTGCCGCCGCCCGGCCGCTGCGCTCCCGATCTTGGTCTCGCTAGCGTCGTTCCCGGTTGAGGGGGCGGGGTTCCTCCCGGCTCGCCGCCGCCCGCACCGGCGCCGCGCCTCCCGCCGCGCGCAGACCGCGCGCGGCGCCGACACGGGAGGTGTCCGGTTGTGACGTGGAGCGGGAAGCGCGGCGCGGTGCTCGTCACCGCAGCCGCACTGCTGCTGGG
>NZ_JBQGCX010000035.1:0-1919 GCF_052038725.1 Actinosynnema sp. | reverse complement strand
GTTCGACGCCTCCGTCCAGGCCCGCGACGCCGGTACCGACGGCGACAACGAGTTCGTGTTCTACGACGGCCCCCCGTTCGCCAACGGCCTGCCCCACTACGGCCACCTGCTCACCGGCTACGTCAAGGACGTCGTGCCGCGCTTCCGCACCATGCAGGGCCGCCGGGTCGAGCGCCGCTTCGGCTGGGACTGCCACGGCCTGCCCGCCGAGGTCGAGGCCGAGAAGCAGCTCGGCATCAGCCACAAGTCCGAGATCCTCGAGATGGGTCTGGAGCGGTTCAACGACGCCTGCCGCACCTCGGTGCTGAGGTACACCGACGAGTGGGAGTCCTACGTCACCCGCCAGGCCCGCTGGGTCGACTTCGACCACGACTACAAGACCCTCGACCTGGACTACATGGAGTCGGTCATGTGGGCGTTCAAGACGCTCCACGACAAGGGCCTCGTCTACGAGGGCTTCCGCGTCCTCGCCTACTGCTGGCGCTGCGAGACCCCCCTGAGCAACACCGAGACCCGGATGGACGACGTCTACCGGTCCCGGCAGGACCCCGCGGTCACCGTCGGGCTCCGGCTGGAGACCGGTGAGCTCGCGCTGGTCTGGACCACGACGCCGTGGACCCTGCCGAGCAACCTCGCCGCCGCCGTCAACCCCGACGTCGACTACGTCGTCGTGGTGCCGGCCGAGGGCGAGTTCGCCGGGCAGCGCCTGGTGCTGGCCGAGGCCCGGGTGCCCGCCTACGCCCGCGAGCTCGGTGCGGAGCCGGAGGTGGTCGAGCGGCTCAGGGGCAGCGCGCTGCTCGGCCGCCGCTACACCCCGCCCTTCGACTACTTCGCCGGTCACCCCAACGCCCACGTCGTGCTGGCCGCCGACTACGTCACCACCGAGGACGGCACCGGCATCGTCCACATCGCGCCGGCCTTCGGCGAGGAGGACAAGGTCGTCACCGACGCCGCCGGGATCGAGGTCGTCGTCCCGGTCGACGCCAAGGGCGAGTTCACCGAGCCGGTGAGCGACTTCGTCGGCCAGCACGTCTTCGACGCCAACACCCCCATCACGCGTGCCCTGCGCGAGAAGGGGCTGCTGGTGCGCCACGAGTCGTACGAGCACCCGTACCCGCACTGCTGGCGCTGCGACAACGCGCTCATCTACCGCGCGGTGAGCAGCTGGTTCGTGCAGGTCACGGCGATCAAGGACCGCATGGTCGAGCTCAACCAGGACATCACCTGGGTTCCCGACCACGTCAAGGACGGCTCGTTCGGGCAGTGGCTGGCCAACGCCCGCGACTGGTCGATCAGCCGGAACCGCTTCTGGGGCTCCCCGATCCCGGTGTGGGTCTCCGACGACCCCGCGTACCCGCGCGTCGACGTGTACGGCTCGCTCGACGACCTCGAGCGCGACTTCGGCGTGCGGCCCACCGACCTGCACCGGCCCTTCGTCGACGAGCTCACCCGGCCGAACCCCGACGACCCGACGGGCCGGGCGACCATGCGCCGGGTGCCGGAGGTGCTCGACTGCTGGTTCGAGTCCGGGTCGATGCCGTTCGCCCAGGTCCACTACCCGTTCGAGAACGCCGACTGGTTCGAGCACCACTACCCGGGCGACTTCATCGTCGAGTACAACGGCCAGGTCCGCGGCTGGTTCTACACGCTGCACGTGCTGGCCACGGCGCTGTTCGACACGCCGGCGTTCCGCAGCGTCATCTGCCACGGCGTCGTGCTCGACGAGGACGGCCGCAAGCTCTCGAAGCGGCTCCGGAACTACCCCGACCCCGAAGAGGTGTTCGAGACCCACTCCCCCGCCGACTACATCGTCGAGTACATCGCCCAGACGCGCGGCTGGTTCTACACGATGCACGTGCTGTCGGTGGCCCTGTTCGACCGCCCGGCGTTCCGCAACGTCTCGTGCCACGGCGTGGTGC
>NZ_JBQGCX010000034.1:0-2076 GCF_052038725.1 Actinosynnema sp. | reverse complement strand
CAGCGCCTCGACGGCCGACTTGACCACGACCGGGTCGGCCGGGTCGGTGACGGCGGCGTAGCGGATCGGCAGCGGGCGGCCGGGCGCCAGTTCCAGCCTGCGCAACGACTTGAGCCGCGCGGTGGCCCAGCCGTCGAAGCCGGAGCCGATCCCGGCGATGCCGACCACGGCGACGTCGCCCTCCAGGAGGGCGTTGGTGGCCTGGGTGGTGCCGTGCGCCAGGAACGACACCCGCGCCAGGTCGACCCCGGTGGCCGCGCGCAGCTCCTCCAGGGCGCGCAGGATGCCGTGCGCGACGCCGTCCGGGTGGTCGTGGCTGGTGGGGACCTTCACCTTGCCCAGCAGGGCGAAGGTGGCCGCGTCGACGGCGACCGCGTCGGTGAACGTGCCGCCGACGTCGACGCCGATCCGCACCCCGCCCGCTCGGACCTCGTTGTCCTCGCTCATCAGTACCCCCTGACGTCGGGCCAGTGGCGCTGGACCCCGGCCCGGTCCAGCACCCGCGCGAACTCGTCGAAGCGCCGCTCCCGCACCGCGCGCGGGCTGATCCCCTCGCGCAGCGCGAACGCGGCCAGGTGGCCGGCGACCTCGCCCGCGTTCCACTCCACCGGGTGCAGCCGGTAGCAGCCGTTGGTGATGTGCGTGGTGCCGATGTTCTTGGCCGCGGGCAGCAGGTTCTCCACCCGCCGCGGCAGCAGCGCGCCCAGCGGGATCTCGAACGGCGTGCTGGCCACGTCCACGTACCCGTCGCCGGAGGTCGACGGGTGCAGGTCGATGCGGTAGCTGCCCACGCCCACCGAGTCCGGGTGCGACTTGCGCCCGTGCGGCCCGAGGAGCGCCAGCGACACGTCGTGCTCGGTGACCGTGGTGACCGCCTTGATCCGCCGCGACTCCCGGACGTACGCGGACTTCGCGAGCCCGTCGCGGCTGCCCATGACGTCGTGGCGCAGCTTCAGGCCGGGGAAGCCCAGCTCGGTCTGCAACCAGTAGAGCACCGACTTCGACAGCTGCTTGGCCTCGTGGTGCGCCACGGCCACGTCCTCGGCGGTGCTGACGCCGTCGATCTCCAGCGCGGGCCGCAGCCAGTAGTCGTTGAGCGGCCAGTTGACCAGCGTGATGTCCGAGTCGAACGCGCCCTCGCGGTGCATCCCGCGCGCCAGGATGCGGCGGAAGCCCCACAGCTCCTTGTCGCCGGCGTCCGCGCTCTGGTCGGCGCTGACCGCCAGCGGGTCGGCCTCCGGGTTGGGGACGAACGTGCGCGGCACCGGTTCCAGGGTGCGCGGGTCGGGCGCGAGCAGCCCCAGCAGGGGCCCTGGCCAGAACTCGGGGCGGTAGGAGCGCCAGAAGTCGTACATCTCCGGCCGGTCGATCGTGTGGTCCTCGCCCGCGTGGTGGGACAGGGCGAAGCAGTAGGTGATGCCCTGCAGGTTCGCCGGGTCGGCGACCTCGGGGGCGTGCGGCTCGTCGTGCTCGTCGCGGGACTCGGCGCCCACCGCGAACTCCACGCCCGCCATCGGCAGCAGGTCCCCGCCCTCGGTGGCGTCGAGCACGAGGTCGAAGCGCACCACCACGTCCCCGTCGGGACCGGCGAGGGTGACCGCGTCGACCCGGTCGCCGCTGACCTCGGCCGAGGTGGGGCGGTGCTCCAGCAGCACGGTCAGCCGCCCGGCGCTGCGGTGCGGGGCGAGCATCGACTCCAGGACGGCGAGCGCGACGCGCGGCTAGTGGCACAGCTTGGAGACCCGCCCGGCTCCGGGGTTGAGCGCGTCCAGCGCCAGGGCCTCGGCGCGCAGCGGGTAGTGGGCGCGGTAGTAGTCGCGGATGCCCCGGCGCAGCCGCCGGTAGGAGGCGGTGGCGCCGAAGCTCTCGATCCACGGGTGCTCGTCGGGCGGCACGCCCTGGGCGGTGAGCTGCCCGCCGATCCAGTCGGTCTCCTCGGTGAGCACGACGCTGCGCCCGGCGGACGCGGCGGCCAGCGCGGCGGCGACGCCGCCCAGCCCGCCGCCGACGACGAGGCCGTCGGTGCGGATCTCGGTCATGGGGCCTTCCTGCGGTCGGTGCTCGCGCACGTACCGG
>NZ_JBQGCX010000033.1:0-3881 GCF_052038725.1 Actinosynnema sp. | reverse complement strand
CTGCTGCGCGGGCGGCGCCTGGGCCGGGGTGGTGGTGGTCGTGGTGGGCGTGGCCGCCGGGGGGGTCGGCTCCGGGGAGGTGGACGGGGACGGGGCCGGGCTCGGCGACGTCGACGTAGGGGTCGGCTCCGCGAGCGTCGTCTCACCGGTCGGCCCGGCGACCACCCTCGGCCGCTCGGGCGCGCCGGCGTCCAGGACGAAGCGGATGCCGAGCCACGACACCCCGATCGCCGCCGCGGTGGTGAGCGTCCACACCGCGAAGTACTGCAAGCCCCGGATCACGGCGCGTCCTCCCGTAAGGGGCTCCCTCTGGAGCACGGTTCGGGAGTGTAGCCACCCGTTAGGGTTAGGGGTTCGGGTTGGCCGCGGTTAGGGGGTCGTTGGTGGCCCCAACGCTGCGGGACACCGATCGCTCACCCCGCGTGGTCGTGCCCGCCGCCGCCTGACCGCCCGTCACGTCCGCGCGCGGACGCCGGGAGCCCGCAGTGCCCGACCGCTCGCCCGGAGTCGCTTTCCCGCACGACCGACAATCGGATTATCCCGTTCCCCGGGAAACGGGTCCCTCCTGTTCAACCAGGCATTGGCAGGGGTGCGGCAGAGGGGTGGGACGGCATCCGACTGACCTCCCTTTCGCCCGATCGGGCAATGATCGTCCGGCCGCTCACGGACGGGTGATACGGGTAGGTTGCAGAATGTGCACGGGCACGCGTTACCGTTCGCGCATGGTTTCGGTGTTGTTGGTGGAGGACGACCCGGTGGTGCGCTCGGCGGTCACGCGCGCGCTGACCGGTATGGGCCACGCCGTGCTGGCCGTCGGCGCCGCCCTCGAAGCGCTGCGCGAGATCGCCGACCACGACTTCGACCTCGTGGTGCTGGACCTGGGCCTCCCCGACATGGACGGCGGCGACGCCCTCAAGATGATGCGCGGGGTGTGCGACACCCCCGTCATCGTCGCCACCGCCCGCGACGACGAGGCCGAGATCGTCCGCCTGCTCAACGCGGGCGCCGACGACTACCTGGTCAAACCGTTCTCCAGCGAGCACCTGGCCGCCCGGCTCTCCGCGGTGCTGCGGCGCACCCGCAAGGCCGCGCCCGAACCCGGCCCGATGCGCGTGGGCCCGCACCTGCTGATCGACCTCGACCGGCGCGAGGCGCGGCTGTCCGGCCGCGAGCTCAACCTCACCCGCAAGGAGTTCGACCTGCTCGCCTACCTCGCCGCCCGCGAGGGCAAGGTGGTGCCGCGCGCCGAACTGCTGGCGAACCTGTGGAACCTGCCCGGCAGGCACGACGACCAGACGCTCGACGTGCACCTGTCGTGGCTGCGCCGCAAGCTCGGCGAGCGCGCCGCGCAGCCCCGCTACCTGCACACCGTGCGCGGCGTCGGCTTCAAGCTCACGGCCGTAGGGTGAGGCGGTCGCTGGCCGTCGTCGCGCTCGCCGTCACCTCGATGGTCGCGCTGGCCTTCCTCATCCCGCTCGGCCTGGTGGTGCGCCAGCTCGCCGAGGACAAGGCGCTCGCCGACGCCGAGCGGCAGGCCGTCGCGCTCACCCCGGTGCTCGCCATCACCGCCGACCCGGTCATGGTCGAGCAGGCCCTGACCAGCGTGAACGGCCACGTCGCGGTGCACATGGCGGCAGGCGGGGTGATCGGCGAGGTCAAGGCCACCACGAGCCAGCTGCGCACCGCCCAGCGCGAGGGCCGGGCGTTCACCGCGACCGTGCCGGACGGCCGCGTGCACCTGCAACCGGTGGTGCTGGCCGACGGGGTCGCCGTCGTCGAGGCGTTCGTGCCGGAGGCGCAGCTCAGCCAGGGCGTCGGCCAGGCGTGGCTGGCGCTGTTCGGCGTCGCCGTCACCCTCGTGCTCGGGTCGGTGCTGGTCGCGGACCGCCTGGGCGCGCGCGTGGTCAAGGCCTCCCGCGAGCTCGCCGACGGCGCCAGGCGCATGGGACAGGGCGACCTGGAGGCCCGCGTCGAGCCGTCCGGACCGCCCGAGCTGGTGGCCGCCGGTGGCGCGTTCAACCGCATGGCCGACCGCATCGGCAAGCTCGTGACCAGCGAGCGGGAGATCCTCGCCGACCTCTCGCACCGGCTGCGCACCCCGCTCACCGCGCTGCGCCTCGACTCCGAGACGCTCGGCCCCGACCCCGGCGCGAACCGGGTCAGGCAGGCCGTGCACGCGCTGGAGCGCGAGGTCAACGAGCTGATCAGGGCCGCCCGCAGGGAGCTGGACGACCCGGACGGCAAGCGCTGCGACGCCGCCCGCGTGGTGCACGACCGGCTGGTGTTCTGGTCCGCGCTGGCCGACGACCAGCAGCGGCTGTGGAACCTGCGCGGCACCGAGCGCACCGCGTTCGTGCCCATCAACCGCAGCGACCTGGCCGCCGCCATGGACGTGCTGCTCGGCAACATCTTCCGGCACACCCCCGAGGGCACCGGGTTCGTCGTGGCGCTGTTCCACCAGCGCGACCGCGTGGTCATCGTCATCGAGGACGCCGGACCCGGCGTGGACGACCCGGAGGCGGCGCTCAAGCGGGGGAGCAGCGGGGCCGGGTCGACCGGGCTCGGGCTGGACATCGCCCGCCGCGCCGCCGAGTCCGCGGACGGGGAGCTGGTGCTCGACCGGGGGCCGCTGGGCGGCCTGCGGGTGCAGCTGCGGATGCGCAGGCTGTCCGACGCGTCGGCCTGACGCGCCGGCCTGGCCGATCGCGCCTTTCCGCTTCCTGATAGCAACCTTAAAACTTCCATAAATAATTGCGAGTTGACAATTCGTTTTGACTCGTTAGAGTGATTACAGGAATTGCGGCGGGCCGCCAGCGTTCTCCCAAACTCGACCGGCCCGCTTCGATTCCCCCTGCCGGTGCGGTGGCCGCGCGCGCTTCCCTGCACAAGCGCTGCTGCGGTCACCGCGCCCGACAATGTCCCCGAGCAGATGAGGAATACCGTGCCGCGTCCCAGGACCGCACTGCCCGCAGCCGCTCTGGCCCTCGTCGCCCTCGCGGGCTGCGGTGGGCCCGCTGCGCCGGGGCCGGTCAACGCGGGGAACATCGCCAACGCCGCAGCCGCTTTCGGCGCGCCCGCGGCGACCAGCACCACGGCCGCCTCCGACCCCGCCTCCCCGTCGTCCGCGAGCGGGGCAGCCGACGCGACGACCACGACCGCGACGACGCCGTCCTCCCCGGCGCCGTCCTCCTCGGAGGCCCCCGCGACCACGACGACGACGCAACCCCCTGTCGCGCCGACGTCCACCCCCGCGCAACCCCCCAAGCAGGAGACCCCCGCGCAGCCGCCGAGGACGACGCAGGCCCCCGCGCCGCAGAAGTCCGACGTGGAGATCGCGGAGGAGAAGGTCGTCGCGCTGACCAACGAGCAGCGCAAGGCCAACAACTGCCCGGCCGTCACCGCCGACGCGCGGCTCGGCAAGGCGGCCAGGGCGCACAGCGCCGACATGGCCGCGCAGAACTACTTCTCGCACGTGTCCAAGGACGGGCGCAGCTTCGTCGACCGGATCAAGGCCGCCGGTCACCCCTCGCCGGGCGCGGAGAACATCGCCGCCGGGCAGCGCACGCCCGAGGACGTCATGAAGAGCTGGATGGACTCGGAGGGCCACCGGGCCAACATCCTCAACTGCGGCCTGAAGACGCTCGGCGTCGGCATGGCCAAGGGCGGCTCGTACGGGATCTACTGGACGCAGAACTTCGGCTGGTAGCGCCCGTCCCGGCCCCGCCTCCCCACGGCGGGGCCGCAAGCCCGTGCCCGACCCCCGCCACCCTGCGGCGGGACCGGGAGCCCACGCCCTTCCCCCGCCACCCTGCGGCGGGGGAGGGGCCGAGGGGGGAAGAGCCCGCACCCGCTGGGCCGCAGCACTGACCTGCGGCGCGGCG
>NZ_JBQGCX010000032.1:0-4867 GCF_052038725.1 Actinosynnema sp. | reverse complement strand
GGCCGTGGGCGGACCGCAGGCCGCCGGTGGGGTGAGGCCGGTCGGGCGGGCGCGGTCCTCCGGGCGTGCGGGCTCTCCGGTGTGCGGGCTTTCCGGCGTGCGGGGTCAGCCGTCGAGGGTGGTCAGGCCCCGGTGCTCGTTGACCACGTCCATGGCGACGTCGCGGAGCTTGCGGTTGTCGTTCTGGCTGGCGCGCACGAGGGCGTCCAGGGCGCGTTCGGGGGTGACGCGCAGGCGTTCGGCGATGATGCCGGTGGCGACCCCGATCAGCCGGTTGGTGGGCATGGCCGAGCGGAGCTGCCGGAGGGTCGCCTGGGCCTCGGCCAGCTCCTGGCGCAGGGCCTGCTCGTCGGTGGTGGGGTGCTGCTGGTCGCTGGACATGCCGGAACTCCGCTGGTGCACGTGCGTCGGGAACGTGCACCACTGCACCGCGCCGGGGTGGGTGCGCGCTAGCGGGTCAGGCGAAGCGCACTTCCCGGAAAACGAAGAACCGCTGGTCGCGGGCGGGGTGTTCAGCGGTCGGCGCAGTGGGGTTCGGCGCAGTGGCGGGTGGCCCCGAGGCCCGCGCCGACCACGTCCACGACCTCGCGCACGAACGAGGCGGTCAGCTCGCGGTGCCCGAACAGCGCCCGGAGCACGACGGGCGCGGCGAACAGGTCCAGCACGAGGTCCGCGTCGCGACCCGGCCGCAGCTGACCGCGCAGGGTGGCCCGGCGCAGCGACACCAGGCACGCCTGGCGGCGCGGTTCCCACACCGCCTCCAGGAACTCCCGCCGCAGGTCCGGGTCGTCGGCCAGGTCCGCGACGAGGGCGGGCAGCACGCGGGCGAGCGCCGGGTCGTCGAGGCCGGCGCGCAGCGCCTCCAGGTGCTCGACGACGTCGCAGTGCCAGCAGCCGGTGTCGAGCTCGGGCGCGACGCCCACGCGCTCGGCGGCCAGCGCGGCGAGCACGAGGTGCCGCTGACCGGGCCAGCGCCTGCGGATGGCGGGCTTGGTCGTGCCCGCGCGGCGGGCGACGGCCTCCATGGTCAGGCCCCGGTAGCCGACCTCGCGCAGCAGCTCGCCGACGGCCGCCAGCACCGCCTCGTCGATCCGCTCGTCCCGCCGGCGCGCCATCGCACTCCCCCGCCCTCCGCGGCGGCCCACCCTACCGGGCGCGCACGACGACCTTCCCGAACACCCGGCCGCTCCCGACCAGGCGCAACGCCTCCGCGATCCGGTCCAGGGGCAGGCGCCGCTCCACGACGGGCCGCAGCGCGCCGGAGTCGGCGAGCGCGCGCACCCGCTCCCAGGAGCGGGCCAGCTCGTCCGGGGCGGTGGAGTTGAGGCTGAGGGCGATGAGGGTGGGCGAGTGGTGGAAGTGCCGCAGCAGCGCGGCGAACGGCTCCGGTCCGGGGTCGCCCGCGACGCCGCCGCACAGCGCGTAGCGGCCGTTGGGGGCCAGGAGCGGCAGGTGCTCGGCCATGCCGGGGCCCGCGACGGTGTCGACCACGACGTCGTGCTCGCCCTCGGGGGCGGCGTCGGTGCGGTCCACGGTCGTGGTCGCGCCGAGGGCCCGCAGGCGTGCGGCGCGGTCGGGCGAGGAGGTGATGGCGGTGACCTGCGCGCCGCGGGCGCGGGCGATCTGGACGGCGAGGACCCCGATGCCGCCCCCGGCGCCGCGCACGAGCACGCGGTCGCCGGGGTTCACCCTGGCCCGGTGCAGGGTGAGCTCGGCGACCAGGGCGTTGAGCCCGAGCCCGATGGCGTCCAGGCCGTCCGGGGCGGGCAGGAGCCGGTCGGCGTCGACGGCGACGCGCTCGGCGCACCCGCCGAACCGGGGCAGCGCCAGCACGCGCCGCCCGTCGGGGGTGCGGCCGACGACCTCCAGGCCGGGGGCGGCGCCGGGGCCGGGGAAGAAGGGGTAGTCGCCGCGGGCGGCCATCACGTCGACGTGGCCGAGACCGGCTTCCTCGACGTCGACGAGGACCTGGCCGGGGGTGGGGACGGGGTCGGGCAGGTCGGTGAGGGTGGTGTCGCCGGTCTCGGTGACCACTGCGGATCGCACGGCGCCTCCTGATTATGTTCCGTTCCGGATCGGAACATAATCAGGTCCGGGGTGGGCGGTCAAGGCGCGCCCCGCTGCGGGGTCGCCGGCCCTCCGGTCACCCGCGCGCCGGTGGCTGGGGCTCGGTTCAGCCGGCGTCGGCCACGGACTCGGCCGGCCGTGCCTGCCCCGCCTGTCCGGCCTGTCCGGTGTCGGCGGTGAGGTCGGCCAGCGCGTCCAGCTCCGCCGCGCGCCCGGCCCGGCGCAGCTCGGCGCTCAGGTGCTCCAGCCACCCGGCCGCCGGTGACGCGGCCAGTTCCGCCGTCACGACCTCGCGCAGGGCGGCGGTGTCGGCGTGGCGGGCCAGGTGGGTCAGGGCGCGCCCGCGCAGCACCGGCCAGTCCCCCGCGGGCGCGGCCAGGCCGCGCAGCCGCAGGTAGGCGCTCGCGGTGGGGGTGGTGGTGAACGCCCGCCAGCGCAGGTCGACCGCGTCGTCCAGCCGCCCGACGCGCAGGCACTCGTCCACGGCGGCGTCCACGAGCCGGGTGGCCGCGCCGCGCCCGTCGGTGGCGCGCAGCCCGCGCCGGGTCCAGTCCAGGGCCTCGTCGGGGCGGCCCGCCTCGTGCAGGACGGTGGCGATGCGCAGGTAGTCCCAGCCGCCCGCGAGGTTGCGGGAGAGCACGAGCACGTGCAGGTCGACGTCGCCGGTGTGCTCGGCCAGCTCCTCCGCGGCGCGCAGCAGGGCCCAGCGCTCGCGGTCGTAGAAGCCGAGCGAGCCGAAGGTGATGACGGGGAGCGCGTCGAACCGGGTCAGCGCGATCCGCCGGTAGTGCGCGAGGCCGCGCTCCCCCAGCGCCGGGGCGTAGGGGGCGAGGCGGACCTCGGGGAGTTCGGGGAAACCGGTCTGCACGCGCAGCAACCACTCGGCCAGCACGATCGGGTCAGGCAGTTCACCCGCACAGGTGGCGGCGTGCAGGTCGAGCACCCGGTCGACGAGCCCGTGCACCGCGGCCCGGTGCGCGGGCCCCGCGCCGTGCAGGAGCGCCTCGACGACGGAGGCGATGGCGGCGGTGTCCGCTGAACCGGTCCTGACCAGGTCGGACAGCTCGCCGACTGTGGAGGCCAGGCCTTGCCAGCGCAGTTCCCACGGCCACGGCGACCGCAGCAGACTGATCACCCGGTCCGGTAGAGCATCCACGTGGAGTAGCCAATCACATCACCCAGGGTGATCCATCTTGCCGTGATTGATCTTCCAGACGGGTGACGCGCTCACCGCTCGCCCGTCGTCAGTTCGGCGAGGAGGTCGCGGACGCGGCGGTCGATCTCGTCGCGGATCGGCCGGACCGCGTCGACGCCCCGCCCCGCGGGATCGGCCAAGGCCCAGTCGAGGTAGCGCTTGCCGGGGAAGACCGGGCAGGCGTCGCCGCAGCCCATGGTGATGACCACGTCGGCAGCCTGGACGGCGTCGGTGGTGAGCGGCTTGGGGAACTCCCGCGACAGGTCGAGCCCGAGCTCGGCCATCGCCTCGACCACGGCCGGGTTGACCACCTCGGCGGGCGCGGACCCGGCCGAGCGCACCAGGACCCGGCCCTGGGCGTGGTGGTGCAGCAGGGCGGCGGCCATCTGGGAGCGGCCCGCGTTGTGGACGCAGACGAACAGCACCTCGGGCAGGTCGGACACGGTGGCTCCTGGGGGTTCTCGGTGTTCTCGCGGGCGGGACGGCGGCGGGGTCAGCGGGCGGCGGGGTGGTGGCGGCGCAGGGCCAGGGAGAGGTGGACCAGGCCGACCAGGACGGGCACCTCGATCAGCGGGCCGACAACCCCGGCGAGGGCTTGGCCACCGGTGGCGCCGAAGGTGGCGACGGCGACGGCGATGGCCAGCTCGAAGTTGTTGCCCGCGGCGGTGAGGGCGAGGGTGGTGGAGCCGGCCACCAGCGGGACGCCGAGGAAGACCAGCGCGCTCTTCGCCACCTGCCAGGCGGACACGTCCAGGCCGGTGGTGGGCAGGCCCGGCCAGCGCGAACATCAGCGCCGGGCCGACGAGCCAGTTCAGGGCCAGTGAGGACCACAGCAGTCGCCGGTCGCCGGTGACGGCGTCCAGGCGGTCGTAGCGGACCTTGGCCGGCACCGGGTACATCATCACCAGCAGGCCCAGCGCGATCGGCAGCGAGATCCCGTCCACGGTGACGGTGTTCAGCGCCCTGTCCAGGCCGGGGAACCAGCGTCCGGCCAGCAGGCCGACGGCCATCGCCACGCCGATCCACAGCGGCAGCCAGCGGTCCAGCACCGACAGCCGAGCCGCCACCGGGCGCCCGCGCGGCCGGGGACGCGGTCACGGCGCGGGCTCCGCGGGGCGTGTCAGCAGTGCGGCAAGGCGGTCGGTGGCCTCGGGCAGCAGGCGGTAGTACACCCAGGTCCCGCGCCGCTCGCTGTCGACCAGGCCCGCCTCGCGCAGCAGCTTGAGGTGGTGGGAGATGGTCGGCTGGGACAGGTCGAAGGCCGGGGTCAGCTCGCACACGCAGACCTCGCCGCCCGCGCGGGAGGCGATCATCGACAGCAGCCGCAGCCGCACCGGGTCGCCCAGCGCCTTGAACACCGGGGCCAGTTCGGCGGCCCGCTCGGCGTCCAGCGGCGTGGAGAGCAGGCCGGGGCAGCACTCGGCGGGCGGCACGACCGACTCCTGTTTCGACATGTTTCTAGATTGACAACCTTCGATGCTAGTGCACAAGGTCGGGCAGGAGGACATCGGAGCGAGCTTCACGCGAGGGGCGCGCACCACGGCCAACCAGGCCGCCGACCTGCGCGGGACCGCCCGCCCCCGCTACGCCGCGACCGCGCTCGCC
>NZ_JBQGCX010000031.1:0-2043 GCF_052038725.1 Actinosynnema sp. | reverse complement strand
GATTCACAACGTCTGAAACGCGCCCGGTGAAGTTCGCCAAGAAGGCTGGGTTCTCGTCCTACGTCTCCATGAGCATTCGGACAAGGATCAGCACGCGCTGATCGCGCAGGCCGTTACCGGAACAACAGTCGGGGCAACCGGGTCAAGCTCCAGTGCTTCCGGCCGACGACAGTGTGCTTAAGGCCCTGGTAGATCGCAAGATCTGCCGGGGCTTCGTCGTTCTATCGAGTGGGGCGAACGGGTAGGAGCTGCCTCCACGTCCACAGCTTTCGCGGCGAACCCAGCCCTCGAGCCGACTCAGCTCGTGCGGGGTAGAGCGCCCAACATTGCTGCGCGGAGGCTCCTTCGAAGCGCATCACCGAGCTCCGAGCTGAGCACCGCGAGCGAGGGGTCGGCCTCGTATGCCGCCGTCACGGCAGCCGGGGGCGGGCAGTAGGCCGACAGTGCTCCCGCCAGGATCATGGCGAGCAAACAGAAGTCCTGGGCGCCCTCGCCGAGCTCAGGTACGTGTTCGCGGACGGTGTCAGTCATGGCCGCGAGGACATCGAGCGAGACGCGCTTGTGGCGTTGGGCGACCTCGAGGCCGATGTTGTGCTCGAGAACACCAGCCTGGGCGCCGAATAAGTCGCAGAGCACAGGGCGCGCTGCTAGGGAACGACTGAGCGCGTCGGCCAGGTGGGCTGCCCGCTCCTCTGCACCCAGGTCGGCGTCACTGCCGATGCCCAACTCGTTCGGCAGTTCAGCCACCCAGGCCTGCATGGAGTGATCCAGCAGTGCGATCAGCACCGCTTCGCGCGACTCGAAGTAGCGCGACAGCGCTGACTTGGCCAATCCGACGCGGCGACTCAGTTCGTTCAGCCCCACCTCGGACACTGGCATCTCCTCGAGCATGGCCGCCGCGGTGTCGAGGATCGCCTGTCGTCGAATCTCGCGCTGCTCCTCACTTCGCGCCCGCTGGAAAGTAATGCCCCCAGCGTACTTGTTACCGGCGGTCTATTGACAATAGACCACCGGTCTCTTAGCGTGTTGAATTAATAGACCACCGGTAAATAGGGAGAGATCTCATGATGTGGACCGACCAGGACATCCCCGACCAGCGGGGCCGGGTCGCCGTCGTGACCGGCGCCAACACGGGCCTCGGGTTCGAGACGGCCCGCCGCCTCGCCGGCTGTGGCGCGACGGTCGTGCTAGCCGTCCGTGACGCCGAGAAAGGGCGACAGGCAGCCCGCCGCATGGTCGGCGACGTCACCGTCCAGTCCCTCGACCTGGCCTCGCTCGACTCGATCCGCGCTGCAGCCGCTGCGCTGCAGGAGCGTCATCAGCGAATCGATCTGCTGATCAACAACGCAGGCGTCTTCTACACAGACAAGCAGGTCACCCGGGACGGCTTCGAACTGCAGTTCGGCACCAACCATCTCGCGCACTTCGCCCTCACTGGACTCCTGCTCGACACTCTCCTCGCGACACCCGAGTCCCGCGTGGTGACCGTGAGCAGCACGGGGCACCGCATCCGAGCCGCCATCCACTTCGACGATCTGCAGTGGGAGCGGTCCTACAACCGGGTGGCCGCCTACGGCCAGTCCAAGCTCGCCAACCTCATGTTCACCTACGAGCTGCAACGACGCCTCGCGCGCCGCGGAAGCACTGCCGCCGTTGCCGCCCATCGCGGTCTGTCCAGCACCGAGCTTGCCCGCAACTCGGGCTCGCCGGCCTTCATCCGGATGCCCCTCACCTGGCTCGCGATGGCCTCGCAGAACGCGGCGATGGGAGCCTTGCCCACTCTGCGGGCGGCGACCGACCCGGCCGTCCTGGGCGGGCAGTACTACGGCCCCGGCGGACGCAACGAGGTTCGGGGATATCCGCGCTTGGTGACCTCCAGCCCCGAGTCCTACGACCTCGACGTGCAACGCCGGTTGTGGGCTGAGTCCGAGCGTCTGACCGGCGTCACCTTCAGTGTCTAGCTCGATAGTGCGCCCGCCCACGTGCGCGCTGGACTCCGTGGTCTCCGAGAACGACGCGGCGCGGGTGCGAGGGCCTGTGACG
>NZ_JBQGCX010000030.1:0-4959 GCF_052038725.1 Actinosynnema sp. | reverse complement strand
TCATGCACGCGTGCGCCGCCTCCTCCACGCTCCGGGCCTCGGACGTCAGGGCGCGCAGAGTGGACAGCCGCCGCGCTCCGAGCACCCCGCGCGTCACGTCACTCACCGCCTGGAAGATGCCGCCCACCGCGCCCGTCTCGTCGCGGATGGGGCTGTGCGAGAAGGTCAGGTACACCTCCTCCACCAGCCCCTGCGACACCAGCCCGCGCCGGGCCGCGAACGAGCCGACCGCGCCGTAGGTGAGGTCGAGGTCGTCGTGGGGGCCCTGGTGGACCGCGACGACGGCCGTGCGCTCGGGCAGGCGCAGCGCGCGCGCCGCGCCGGGCGGCGGTTCCGCCTCGGTGGGCAGGTAGACGGTGGCGCGCCCGCCGTCGCCGGTGAACAGCCCGTGCGCGTACCGGCCGCCGGGCGGCAGCACCGGCCGGTCGCCCGCCGCCACGTCGAGCTCGCGCATGGCGTCGTCGTACCAGCCCGTCCCGGAGCCGGGCGGCACGTCCAGCGAGATCGCCAGCACCCGCGCGCCCGGCAGGGTCTCCAGGGCGACGTCCCGCTCGGCGCCGGGGTCGAGCAGCTCGCGCAGCGCCTGCACCGCGCGCTGCGTGCGACCGAGCCGGTCCTCCAGCCTGCGCAGGTGCGCGGCGACGATCCCACCGGCCGCACCCGCCCCGTCCTGCCCCGCCCCGTCCTGCCCCGCCCCCTCCAGCCCCGCTCCCGCCCCCCGGACGCGGCGCACGTCGGCCAGTGGCAGGTCCAGCTCCCGCAACCGCCGGATCGTCAGCGCCGGGCGGACCTGCTCGGGCAGGTAGTGCCGGTACCCGCTCGCCGGGTCCACCTCGGCGGGCACGAGCAACCCCTGCTCGTGGTACCGCCGCAGCGTGCGGACGCTCAGGTGCGTGATGCGGGAGAACTCCCCGATCGTCAACCGCGCCACCACATCCCCCTCCCGGTGCTCACACCGCCGGAATGGTGCCACCGTCGACCACGAACTCCGCGCCGACCACCGACCCCGCGCGGTCCGAGGCGAGGAAGCCGATCACCTCGGCCACCTCCTCCGGCTCGGCGGGCCTGCCGAGCGGGACGCCGCCGAGCGCCTGGGCCAGCTCGGCGATCGCGGCCTCGCGGGTGAGCCCGCCCTCGCGCTCCCGGCGGGCCAGCAGCGCCTCGGACCCGTCGGTGCGGATCCACCCCGGCGCGACCGAGTTCACCCGGACCCCGCTCGGCGCGACCTCGTTCGCCAGGCCCTTGCTGTAGGTGGCGAGCGCGGCCTTGGCCGAGGCGTAGGCCAGCGTCGACCCGTGCAGCGGCAACCGCCGCTGGATCGACGTGACGTGCACGACCGCGCCCGACCCGCGCGCCACCATGCCGGGCAGCAGCGCCCGGTCCAGGCGCACCGCCGCCAGCAGGTTCAGCGCCAGCTCCTGCTCCCACAGCCCGTCGTCGATCACCGCGTACCCGCCCGACGGCGTCCGCGACCCGCCGACGACGTGCACCAGGACGTCCGGCACGCCGAGCGCGGCCACCGCCCCGGCCGCCGCCGCGACGCCCTCCGGCGTGCCCAGGTCGGCCCGCACCGCGAGCGGCCCGCCGCCCTCGGGCGCGCGGGCGACGGTCACCACGCGCGCCCCCTCGTCGGCGAGCCGCCGCGCCACGGCCGCCCCCGTCCCCCTGCTGCCACCGGCCACGACGGCCAGCCGCCCCACCAGGTCACCCCTGCCCGCTGCGCTCATGCCGGGAACGGTGGGGCCTCTCCCTGGGGGAGGGTCAAGCCGCTCAGCCGGTCACGGCGGTGCGCGTCCACTGCTGGTTCGCCCCGCCGTTGCACGGGTACTGCTTGAGCACCACCCCGTCGGCCGTCGACGAGGACGGCACGTCCACGCACTTGCCGCTGTGCCTGGCCCTCAGCTGGAAGTGGCTGCCCGACGCGACCAGCTGGAACTCCTGGTTCGCCCCGGTCCCGCAGGTGTACTGCACCAGCTCGGCACCGTCCGCCGTCGACGCGCTCACCACGTCGAGGCACCGCCCGCTGTTCCTGCTCACGATCCGCCAGTGCCCGCCGCCCGCGTCCTGGAACTGCCACTGCTGCCAGGGGTTCCCGCCGTACGCGTACTGCCCGACGCGCGCCCCGTTGTCGCCGTTCGGCTGCTGCACGTCCATGGACTTGCCGCTGTGCCGCACGTCGACCCGGTAGTTCGTGGTCGGCGGCGTCGACCCGTCGCCCCAGGCGTACCGCAGCCGGTCCGCGCCGGAGGCGTTGCGAACGCTCAGGTTCAGGTCGGTCCCGCTGCCGCTGAGCGCGTACAGCGAGTACGAGTCGTACCCGAGGTTCCCGGTCGGCTTGCCGCCCAGCGCGGGCCAGTACGTGCCGCCCATCCCGTTGTCGCGCATCACCTGCGCCATGGCGCGGATGTGGCGCACGAAGTTGTCGGCGCTGCCCGCGTCGGCGTAGTCGAGCCCGGTGGACATCGGCGCGCCGAACTCCGTGGCGACCGCGCGCGAGGCGCAGTTGCCCAGGCGGGTCTGGCTGTGGCCGCGGGAGGCGTCGTAGGTCATCGCCTCGGCGAAGAACGCGTAGTGGTGGACGGAGAGCAGCGTCGAGGCGAACCTGCTGTCGCCGCACACGTCCCGCAGGTCCTGGCTGTACCCGGTGCCGCCGATCAGCACCCGGCCGGGCGGGGCGGTGGGGTGGGTGGCGAGCCAGCCCGCCGCGACGTCGCGCCACTGCGCGGAGGTGTAGCCGTGCGGCTCGTTCATCGGCTCGAAGTACACGCTGCCGCTGGACGCGTACGCGCCGACGATCCCCGCCCACATGCTGTGCCACGCGGCGGTGTTCGTGATCCGCCCACCGGAGGCCGCGCCGTCCTCCCAGTAGGCCAGGATCACCTTGAACCCGCGCGCGGTGGCCGCGTCGACGGCGCCCCGGTAGGCGTTCCACCAGGTCGTGTCGGCCACGGTGTGGGTGTTCACCGGGAGCCGCACGGTGTTGACGCCCAGCGTGCCCGCCAGGTCGTCGTAGAGGGCGTTGGCCTTGGCGCGGACGGTCGCGTTGCTGTCGGAGCGGCTGAGCCCCTGGGGGACGAGCGCGGTGGTGCTGAAGTTGTCGCCCAGCACGGCCCAGTTCACCCCCCGGAACTGGTTGGTCGCGGCCCGCGCCTCGGGCGCCGGGGCGACCAGGCAGGCCAGCGCGGTGAGCGCGACCGCCACCAGGGCCGGCGGCCGGGCGAACCCCGGCGGCCGGGTGGGGGACCCGGAAGTCTGCTTGGCACGTCGATCCACGCTTCGCCTCCTCGCGAGCAGGACTCGTGGCACCGCCGACGTATTCCGGGAGATACGGCCGGGAGCGTTCCCGACCGACCGTAGCGCAGGGTTTTCGAGGCTGACAAGGACCGGTGCGGGCGCCCGCTCAGCCCCGTCCCGGCAGCAGCGCCCCCAGGATCCGCCCGAGGTCCGCGTCCCCCGGCGGCTCGCCGTGCGCCTGCTCCCACATCACCACCCCGTGGAACACCAGGTGCGCGATCACCCCCGCGTCCCCCACCGGCTCGCCCCGCTCGGCAGCCCTGGCCAGCGCCCGGTGGAACGCCCCCAGCGTGCGCGCGTTCGCCGCCCGCACCAGCTCGCCCAGCTCCGGCGCCCCGGTCGTCGCCGCCGCGATCAGCGCCCGCCCCTCGGGCCTGCCCGCGTTGTCCCGGATCACGGTCATCAGCGCCAGCAGGTCCCCGCGCAGCGACCCGGCGCCCGGATCGGCGTCGTAGCGCGCGAGCAGCGGTTCCACCACGTCCGCCAGCAGCGCGGCCTTCGTCGGCCACCGCCGGTAGAGGGTCGTGCGGTTCACGCCCGCCGCCCTGGCCACGCCGTCCATGGTGACGCCGGTGAAACCCGCCCTGGCCAGCTCGGCCAGGGTCGCGGCGCGCACCGCCTCCACCACCTGGCGGCTGCGCGGCCCGTGCTGCACCCCCCTGGTGCGCCTGCTCGGCTCGGTCACCGGCAGAGCCTAACCGCCCGGCAAATGGCACCACAGTGTTGCCTTTTGTCGACCGCAGCGGTTACCGTCCCCGGACCCACCGAGAGGACCCCGCCATGACCACCGCCGACGTGTCCGCCCACCCCCTGGCCGACCTGATCTCCCTCGCCGGACGCCGCGCCGTCGTCACCGGCGGAGGGCGCGGCCTCGGCAAGGCCATCGCCCTGCGCCTGGCCGAGGCGGGCGCCGACCTGCTGATCGGTGACGTCGACGAGGCCCTCGCCACCTCCGCCGCCGAGGACGTCGCCCGCCTGCACGGCGTCCGAGCCCTCGGCTGCGCCATGGACGTCACCGACAGCGCCTCGGTCGCCGCCGCCGCCGACCGCGCGGTCGACGAGCTGGGCGGCCTGGAGGTCTGGGTCAACAACGCGGGCGTCTTCCCCGCCGTCCCCGCGCTGGAACTGGCCGACGACACCTGGGACCGCGTGTTCGCGGTGAACGCGCGCGGCACCTTCGTCGGCGCCCGCGAGGCCGCCAAGCGCATGACCTCGGGCGGCGCGATCGTGAACATCGTGTCCACGGCGGGCTTCCGGGGCAGCGCACCGGGCCTGGCCGCCTACGTCGGCTCCAAGCACGCCGTCCGCGGCCTGACCCGCGAACTGGCCCTGGAACTGGCCCCGCTCGGCATCCGCGTCCTCGGCGTCGCCCCCAGCCACGTCCCCACCGAGGGCAACCTCGCCGCCGCAGCCGCCGCACCCCGCCCCGCCGACCAGCCCCCGACCCCGCTCATGCTCAACGGCCCGATCGGCCGCCCCGGCGTGCCCGACGACATCGCCCGCGTGGCCCTGTTCTGCGCCTCGGACCTGGCCGCCTTCATGACCGGCAGCACCCTGCTCGCGGACGGCGGCAGCACCGCCTGACCGTCCCCCCGCGGCGGGCGCGCCCTCGTCCCGCGCTCGCCGCGCCGCCGCCGGGCCCCCCCGCGCCAATCGCAGCACCGC
>NZ_JBQGCX010000029.1:0-2887 GCF_052038725.1 Actinosynnema sp. | reverse complement strand
CTGGATGCCGAGGCGGTCGGTGCGCAGGTACCGTCGAACGGGTGGCACGAGAGATTCGGCACGAGGCGGACGTCCGGTTGCTCGACCGGGCGGCTGCGCTGTTCGCCCGGCACGGGTTCGACCACACGTCGATCAAGGACGTGGCGGACGCCGTCGGGCTGTCCAAGGCCGGGTTGCTGCACCACTACCCGACCAAGGAGGCGCTCTTCACCGCTGCCGCTGAGCTCGGGCGCGAGCGGGCGCGGCAGGTGTACGGGCAGGCCATGCGGCTGCCCGCCGGGCCCGAGCGGGACCGGTTGGCCGTCGAGCTGGTGACCGACCTCGCGCTGGAGCACCCAGGGCTGATCGCCATGGCCGCCGGGGTGATCACCGAGATGGGCTCGGACAGCGCCCACCCCTTGCTCGTGCCCGACAGCGACGAGCTGTCGATGTTCGCCGTGTTCGACGTCGACCCGCACGACGTCGACAGCGAGCGCCTCGTGCGCGTGATCGGCGCGCTGAGCGCGCTGGCCGTGCTCAGCCTGGCCGCCAACCACGTCGACCGGAAGTCGGTGTGGCGGCGGCACATCGTGGCCACCTGCCTGGCCGCTCTCGGCCACCCCTCCCCTTGACCCAACCCACACCTCTGAGGCCTGAACGCTCATGGCACGTCTCCTCTACCGGCTCGGCGTCGGCTCGCACCGACGACGGCTCGCCGTAGTCCTGTTGTGGCTGGTGGTGCTGCTCGGCACCGGCGCGGGCGCGCTGACCCTCTCGGGCACCACCGCCAACTCGTTCTCCATCCCCGGCCAGGAGTCCACGACCGCGCTGGACAAGATCTCCGAGGAGTTCGGCTCCAGCGGCGGCGCGACCGCGCGCGTCGTGGTCAAGGCCCCGGACGGCCAGGCGCTGACCACGCCGGAGAACGCCCAGCTGATCGCGGGCCTGGTGCAGAAGCTGTCCGAACTGGACGGTGTGGCCTCGGCGAGCAACCCGCTCGACCCGCAGGCCCCGGCGGTGAACCAGAAGCAGGACACCGCGTACAGCACGGTCACCTACAGCGCCAAGGCCGGTGACATCACCCAGGAGCAGAAGGACGCGCTGTCCACGGCCGTCGAGGACGGCCGCACCGGTGGGCTGACCGTGGCGGCCGCCGGCGAGCCCACCCAGTCGCCGCCGCACATCGGCGGCGTCGCCGAGGCGCTCGGCGTGATCATCGCGCTGGTGATCCTGGCCGTCACGTACGGCTCGCTCGTCACGGCGGGCATGAACCTGCTGACCGCGAGCGTCGGCGTGGGCATCGGCGCGCTCGGCGTCATGATCGCCACCGGGTTCATGGACCTGCAGTCCACCACCCCGGTCCTGGCGTCCATGCTGGGCCTGGCCGTGGGCATCGAATACGCGCTGTTCATCATCAACCGCTACCGGCAGGAGCTGCGGCACGGGCGCGAGGTCGGCGAGGCCATCGGCATCGCCGTGGGCACCGCCGGGTCCGCCGTGGTCACCGCGGGCATCACCGTCGTGATCGCGCTCGCCGGCCTGGCCGTCGCGGGCCTCCCGTTCCTGACCCAGATGGGCGTGGCCGCCGCCGCGACGATCGTGGTGGCGGTGCTGATCGCGATCACGCTCGTCCCGGCGGTGCTGAGCTTCCTGGGGCTGAAGGCGTTGCCGCGCAAGCAGCGCGAGGCCGTGCAGCGCGGTGAGGTCGGCGAGGCCGAGGAGCACCACGAGCGCGGGTTCTTCCGGGGCTGGATCAACGGCGTGACCAAGCAGCGGGTCGCCGCGCTGCTGCTGGCCGTGATCGGCCTCGGCCTGGTGTCGGTGCCCGCCGCGGCGATGACCACGACGCTGGTGCCGCGCCCGGTCGCCGACTCCACGCAGGAGCGCGCCGAGAAGATCCTGGCCGACGGGTTCGGCGCGGGCTTCAACGGGCCGCTGATCGTGCTGTTCGAGGGCGGGAACCCGGCGCAGGCAGCCGCTGCCGCCGTCGCGGGCGTCCAGGGGCTGGACGACGTCGCGATGGTCGCGCCGCCGATCCCCGACGCCGACGGCACGGCGGCGATGCTGACCGTGATCCCGAAGTCCGGGCCCGCCTCGCAGGAGACCGAGAAGCTCGTCGAGGACCTGCGGGCGCAGCTCGCGGACGTCGAGGGCAGCACGACCTACGTGACCGGGTCGACGGCGGTGAGCGTGGACGTGGCGGTGACGCTGGACAAGGCGCTGCCGGTGTACCTGGTGCTCGTGGTGGGCCTGGCGCTGCTGCTGCTGGTGCTGGTGTTCCGGTCGATCCTGGTGCCGCTGGTCGGCGTGCTGGGCTTCCTGCTCACGATCGGCGCGTCGCTGGGCGCGACGGTCGCGGTGTTCGAGTGGGGCTGGCTGGCGGACGCGGTCAACCTGGACGGCACCGGGCCGCTGATCAGCCTCACGCCGATCATCGTGATCGGCATCCTGTTCGGACTCGCGATGGACTACCAGGTGTTCCTGGTGTCGCGGATGCACGAGGCGCACGCGCACGGCATCGCGCCGCGCGACGCGATCCGCACCGGCTTCCGCCAGGCCGCGCCGGTGGTCGTGGCCGCTGCGCTGATCATGTTCTCGGTGTTCGCCGGGTTCGTGCCGTCGGGTGACGCGACGATGAAGTCGATCGCGTTCGCGCTGGCGATCGGGATCGCGGTGGACGCGTTCGTGGTGCGGATGTTGCTGGTCCCGGCGGCGCTGGCGCTGCTGGGGAAGGCGGCGTGGTGGCTGCCGTCGTGGCTGCGGTGGCTGCCGGAGCTGGACGTGGAGGGCGCCGGGCTGGAGCGGGACGGGAAGCTGGAGCCGGAGAAGCCGCTGGCCGACGTGGCGGGCTGACCTGCTGGACCTGCACGACCAACGCCGCCGTCCGGGTCTCCGGGCGGCGGCGTCG
>NZ_JBQGCX010000028.1:0-3788 GCF_052038725.1 Actinosynnema sp. | reverse complement strand
GGCCACCCGCCCGGCCCGGGCGCGCGACGCGCGCGGTCCAGCAGCCTGGGCGCCGGGAGGGGGACCATGGCGGGCAACAAGCGGAAGCGGGCGCGTGGCGGCAAGGGGAAGAAGAAGGGCACGGCGCGGAACTGGCTGCTGGCGGCCATCGCGGTCGTCGTGCTCCTCGTCGTGCGGTTCGTGCAGGAGAACCCCGTGCTGTCGGCGTGGATCGGGGCGCTGCTGCTCGCGCTCCTGATCACCGCGGGCGTCGTGGCGCTGAAGGTGCGGCGGGCCAGGAAGCGGGAGCAGGCCGAGCGGGACCGGCTCATCGAGTTCACCGACGGCATGGGCGGCGTCGAGTTCGAGCAGTGGACCGCGCGGCTGCTGGAGCGGTCCGGGTTCCTGGACGTGGAGGTCGTCGGCGGGGCCGGTGACGCGGGCGCGGACGTGCTCGCGCAGGCCCCGGACGGCGGGCGGCTCGTGGTGCAGTGCAAGCGGTACGGGCCCAGCAACAAGGTCGGGTCCGAAGCGGTGCAGCGCTTCGCGGGCACCGCGCGGGCCTACCACGGGGCCGACTACGCCGTGCTGGTCACCACGTCCGCGTTCACCGCGCCCGCCCGCGACGTCGCCGGGCGCGTCGGCATCGTGCTGGTGGACCGGGTCGCGCTGGCCGAGTGGGCGCGCACCGCGATCGCCCCCGACGAGCTGACGGCCGTGCCCAGCGGGGAGCCGCTGGCGGGCTGAGGCGCGGGCGCCTGTCGAGACGACCGCGCACGGGTGCGGTGCCGTCCGCGCCCCGGTGCGCCACGATCGGGTCATGCGGATCGCGGTCATCGGGGCGAGCGGGCTCATCGGGCAGCACATCGGCGCGGAACTGGTGGCGCGCGGCCACCGGGTCACCTCGGTCGCCAGGACCCCGCGCGAGGGGGTCGACCACGCGCTCGACGTCGAGACCACCGGCGTCGACCGCTGGACCGAGCTGCTGGACGGCCACGACGGGTACGCGTTCGCGGCGGGCAGCGACGACCGCGCCACCCCGCGCAGACCCGCCTACCCGCACTTCCGGCGCGGCAACGTCGAACCGGTCGCGGCGCTGTCCGAGGCCGCGGCGCGGGTGGGCGCGAGCGGGGCCGTGGTCCTCGGCTCGTACTACACCCACTTCCACCGCGCGCACCCCGAGTGGGAGCTGGCGGGCAGGCACCCCTACATCCGAAGCCGCGTCGAGCAGGCCCGCGCGGCCAGGCGCACCGGCTTGCCGGTGACCGTGCTGGAGCTGCCGTTCGTGTTCGGCCGGGCCGGTGCGCGGCTGCCGAACTGGGCGCCCGCGCTGGCCTCCTGGGCCCGCTCCCGCGTGCCGCTGGTCGCCCCGCCCGGCGGGACGGCCGCCACGACCGCGCGGCGCGTCGCCGAGGAGGCCGCGACGGCGCTGGAGGAGCGGGCCGACCGGGACACCCCGGTGGTCGACGAGAACCTGACCTGGGCGGAGCTGCTCGCCAGGACGGCCGAGGCGGTCGGGGCGCCCGCCCGGACCCGCGGGCTGCCCGCGGCGGTGGTGCGGGGCGCGCTGGTTGCGGGCGGCGCGCTGGCGGCGGTCTCGGGGCGGGAACCCGGCCTGCACCTGCCGGGGCTGGCGGACCTGCTGCTGCGCGAGCTGTTCGTCCACCCGGCCACCGGGTCGGTGCAGCGGGCGCTGGAGGAGACCTTCGCCCGGTGACGCGGGCCGTGGCGGGAGCGCGGAGGCATGGGCGCGCCGGGCGCGGGTAGTCCTGCGCCCAGGCTGAAGCGTGCGATGTGGCAGGGGCTGGGCGCCGGTGCCGCCGTGATGCTGGTGACCGAGAAGCTGGAGCAGCGGCTCACCGGACGACCCGACTCGCACGTCCCCGGACTCGCGCTGCTGCGGCTGACCGGCGGTCCCGACCGGGAGCGGGCGGGCGCGGCCAACCTGGTGATGCACTTCGGGCAGGGCGCGCTGACCGGCGTGGTCCGGGCGCTGATGGCCAACGCCGGGCTGCGCGGACCGGTGCCCTCCGCGATGTTCGCGGTGGTCCGGCTCAGCAGCGACCAGGTCATCGAGAACGCCACGGGCGTCGGCGCGCCCCCGCAGACCTGGCCGCGCCGCGAGCTGGCCGTCGACCTCGCGCACAAGGCGGTCTACGCCTTCACCACGGGCGTCGTCGCCGACGCGCTGGCCGCCCGGCGCGGCCCCGGACCCGGTCAGGTGAGCGCCGCCCGGCACCCAGGTCGCCGTTCGGACGTGCCGCCGCTGCCCCGCGAGGCCGCCGCGACCCGGTGAGCGCGAACGGGGGGTTTGCCCCGGTCCACCGGGGTTATCCGCCCGGCATGGGAACCGCGACGACGCGCGGCGCGGGCACTTCCGCGTTGCGCACCTACCTCAACGACCACCTGGCCGGGCTCGTCGGCGCCGCAGAGCTGGGCAAGCGGGCCGCCTCCGCCAACCCCGAGCTGACCGCGCTGGCGCAGGACCTGGAGCGGGACCGGGACGCCCTGGTGCGGATCATGACCAGGCTCCGCGTGCCGGTGCGCCGGTACAAGGTCGCCGGGGCGTGGCTGGGCGAGAAGCTCGGCCGCGCCAAGCCCAACGGCCGCCTGCTCTCCCGCTCCCCGCTCAGCGACGTGGTCGAGCTCGACGGCCTGCGCGTCTCCCTGTCCCAGAAGTCGGCGCTGTGGCGGTCGCTGCGCGCGCTGGAGGGCAGGCTCGGCGTGGACGAGGCCGAGCTGGAGGAGCTGTTGCGCCGCGCCGGGGAGCAGGTCCTCGACGTCGAGCGCAGGCGGTTGGAGGCGGTCGCCCGCGTGCTGTGACCGCCTGTCCACCGGACAGGAACCGTGACCGCGCCCGTCGCCTGCCGCTATGAATGCGGGTAGGCGACGGCGCCGCGCGGCGCCGGTGACGACGGGGGTCCCCCATGCGACTGCGCACCGCCGTGCTCGTGGCGCTCACCGCGACGGCCGTCCTGACCCCGCTCCCGGCCTCGGCCGCGCCCGCCGCGCCGTGGTACCCGCCGGTCGGGCCCGGCACCTCGGTGCTGGACCACCGCGCGAAGCTCGCCGGGGCGGTGGAACCGCAGTGGTACGAGGCGAACATCCCGTTCGTCGACCTGCCCGACCGGGAGATCGAGTCCACCTACTACTACCGGTGGCGCACCTTCAAGGAAGCCCTCAAGCACACCGGCCCGGACGACGGCTGGATCGTGTCGGAGTTCCTCGGCCCGGTCGGCTACTCCGCGCCCGGCGGCGGGATCGCGGCTGCGGCCGGGCACCACGTCTACGAGGGCCGCTGGCTGCGCGACCACCGCTACCTGGACGACTACCTCGACTACTGGCTGCGCGGCGGCGGCGCGGGACCCAAGCCCGCCACCGAGTTCCTCAACCCCAACACCGCCGACTGGGCGCACCAGTACTCGTTCTGGGCCGCCGACGCGGTCCTGGCCCGCGCGGCGGTCGACGGGCGGCTGGAGCGGGCCGTGGCGCTGCTGCCCGAGCTGGAGCGCCAGTGGGCCGGGTGGGACGCGCAGCGGGACCGGGGGACGGGGCTGTACTGGCAGACCCCGGTGTGGGACGCCATGGAGCACACGGCGAGCTCCTACCAGAGCGACGACCCGTACCACGGCGGCGAGGGCTTCCGGCCCACGCTCAACGCCTACCAGTACGGCGACGCCAAGGCCATCGCGGCGCTGCTGCGGGCGCGCGGCGACCGCGTGGCCGCCGAGCGCTACGAGCGCGAGGCGGGCGCGCTGCGGGACGCGGTGCGGCGGCACCTGTGGGACCGGGAGGACGGCTTCTACAAG
>NZ_JBQGCX010000027.1:0-3802 GCF_052038725.1 Actinosynnema sp. | reverse complement strand
GGCGCCGCGCGGGCGGGTCGGCCTGCGCCGATCGGCCGCGCGGCGCCCCGCGCCGGATCAGCCGAAGTCGACCGAGCGCATGGTGCGCGCGCCGACCGACGCGCCGATCGGGTCGAGCACGTTGCTGTCCACCGGGCGGTCGACGCGCAGCAGCATCAGCGCCTCGGAGCCGCCCTTCTGCTGGCTGATCTGCGCCGCCTCCACGTTCACCCCGGCCTCGCCGAGGAGCGTGCCGACGGTGCCCATGACGCCGGGCCGGTCCGAGTACTCCAGCAGCAGCACGTTGCCCTCGGCGCGCAGGTCGAAGCTGCGGCCGTTGACGCCCACGATCTTCTCGACCTGGTCGAGGCCGGTCAGCGTGCCGGACACGGTCAGCACCGAGCCGTCGGCCTGCACCGCCCGCACGGTCACCAGGCTGCGGTGGTTGGCGCTGGAGGGCTCCTTGACCACGTCGACCGACACGCCCAGCGAGGCGGCCAGCGCGGGCGCGTTCACGAACGTCACCTGCTCCTCGACCACGCTGGAGAACACCCCGCGCAGCGCGGCCAGCGGCAGCACGCTCACGTCCTCGTTGGACAGCTCGCCCCGCACCTCCAGGGTGACCGAGGTGGGCGCCTTGGCGCTGAGCGCCGCGACGACCGTGCCGAGCTTCTGCACGAGCGGCAGGTACGGCCGGACCTCCTCGCCGACCACGCCGCCGCCCTGCACGTTGACCGCGTCCGGCACGAAGTCGCCCGCGAGGGCGAGCAGCACCGACTTGGCCACGTCCGTGCCCGCGCGGTCCTGGGCCTCGCTGGTGGAGGCGCCCAGGTGCGGGGTGACGACGACGTTCGGGAGCCCGAAGAGCGGGCTGGCGGTGGTGGGCTCGGTGGCGAACACGTCGATGCCCGCGCCGCCGACCTGGCCGCTCCGCACGGCCTCGGCGAGCGCGTCCTCGTCGATCAGGCCGCCGCGCGCGGCGTTGACGACGATGACGCCCCGCTTGGTCTTGGCCAGCTGCTCGGCGCCGATCAGGCCCTTGGTCTCGGGGGTCTTGGGCAGGTGGATGGAGATGGCGTCGGCCCGCTCCAGCAGCTCCTCCAGCGACACCAGCTCGATGCCGAGCTGGGCGGCGCGGGCGGCGGCCACGTAGGGGTCGTACGCGATGATGGAGGTGCCGAAGGCCGCGAGCCGGGCCGCGAACAGCTGCCCGATCTTGCCCAGGCCCACCACGCCGACGGTCTTGCCGTTGAGCTCGACGCCGTTGAAGGAGCTGCGCTTCCACGCGCCGCCCGCGAGGGTGGCGTGGGCGGCCGGGATCTGCCTGGCCACCGACAGCAGCAGCGCGACGGCGTGCTCGGCGGCGGAGACGATGTTGCTGGTGGGCGCGTTGACCACCATGACACCGCGCTCGGTCGCGGCGGGCACCTCGACGTTGTCCAGGCCGACGCCCGCGCGGGCGACCACCTTCAGCTTCGAGGTCGCCGCGAACACCTCGGCGTCGACCTTCGTGGCGGACCGCACGAGGAGCGCGTCGGCGTCCGCGACGGCGGAGAGCAGCGCGGGTCGGTCGGTGCCGTCGACGTGGCGCACCTCGATGTCCTCGCCGAAGACGTCGAGCACGGAGGGTGCCAGCTTCTCGGCGATCAGGACGACGGGTCGGCTCGTGTTGCTCACGGGCGGTGCTCCCAGCGGTGTCTGGTGGATTCGGGAGCGCGGGCGGGTCGAAAGCAGGCCGCGAACCCGCGCCGACCGGCCACGGCGATGTGTCCGGGTTGTTAACGAGGATAGTCCCGTGCGGCGCGGGCGTTCGAGGCGGGTTCTCCCCGCCACCAGCGGGTTTGCCGGGTTTGGCCCGCTCTGGGGGCCTGCGCGGGCGCACACGCGGGCGACCCTGCGGGAAAACGCGGTGTGAACTGTCCACCGGCTGGGAATCGCAGGCCCGGTCGGCGGATCACCGGATGATCAGGGGCGCCGCCGCGCCGGTCGGCGGGCCGCCGCGACCGCTCGGGGTGATCGGGACCGGGGCGGCGCGGGAGGTCGCCGGTTCCGGGGCGTCACCGCCCGGACGTCACCACCCGGACGTCACCACGGCTCGTCGAACTCGCCGTCCTTGACGCCGAGGATGAACGCCTCCCACTCGGCGGGCGTGAAGACCAGCACCGTGCCGTCGGGTTCGGCGGAGTTGCGCATCGCCGTGTAGGTCACGCCGTCGGTGTGCTCGACGAACGCGATCTCGACGTGCTCGGCCTCGTGCTCGGCGCCCTCGTCGCTGCGCAGCCACTGCGCGGCCGACAGGTCCAGGTTGCCCCGGACGTGGGCCTTGTCGTCGTAGATCGGGGCGCTCTCGCTCATGCGCCAAGGTATACCGGAGGGCGCGGCCCACCGACCAGCCGCGCCCCCGCCGTCCGCGCGGACCCCCGACCAGCCGCGCGCCGTGCGGCTGATCAGGGGTTTCGCCGGAACGTCAGACCGTGTCGGTCAGCGGCCGGTCCACCCACGACATCAGGCCGCGCAGCTTCTTGCCGACCTCCTCGATCGGGTGAACTTCGCCGTCCTGCTGCAACTTCTTGTAGTTGCCGCGGCCCTTGTCGTCCTCCTCGACCCACTCCTTCGCGAAGGTGCCGTCCTGGATCTCGGTCAGGACCTTGCGCATCTCCTCCTTGACCGCGGGCGTGATGACGCGCGGGCCGCGGGTGAGGTCGCCGTACTCGGCGGTGTCGGAGATGGAGTAGCGCATCCGCGCGATGCCGCCCTCGTACATGAGGTCGACGATCAGCTTCAGCTCGTGCAGGCACTCGAAGTACGCGACCTCGGGGGCGTAGCCCGCCTCGGTCAGCACCTCGAAGCCCGCCTGCACCAGCGCCGAGGCGCCGCCGCACAGGACCGCCTGCTCGCCGAACAGGTCGGTCTCGGTCTCCTCCTTGAACGTCGTCTTGATGACGCCCGCGCGGGTGCCGCCGATGCCCTTGGCGTAGGACAGGGCGAGCGCCTGCGCGGTGCCCGACGCGTCCTGCTCGACCGCGATGAGCGCCGGGACGCCCTTGCCGTCGACGAACTGGCGGCGCACGAGGTGGCCGGGGCCCTTGGGGGCGACCATCGCGACGTCCACGTTGGACGGCGCCTGGATCAGGCCGTAGCGGATGTTGAAGCCGTGGCCGAAGAACAGCGCGTCGCCGTCCTTCAGGTTCGGCGCGATGTCGTTGGCGTAGATGTGCCGCTGAGCGGTGTCCGGCGCCAGGATCATGATCAGGTCCGCCTCGGCGGCGACCTCGGCGGGCGTGCCGACCTTGAGGCCCTGCTCCTCGGCCTTGGCGCGGGACTTGGAGCCCTCGGGGAGGCCGATCCGGACGTCGACGCCGGAGTCGCGCAGGCTCAGCGCGTGGGCGTGGCCCTGGCTGCCGTAGCCGATGACCGCGACCTTGCGCCCCTGGATGACGCTCAGGTCGGCATCGTCGTCGTAGAAGATCTCGACGCTCACTGGTGGGTACTTCCTTCCGTGGTTCTGCGGAAAACTCAGCGGTTCTGCGGGAAGAGCTCAGCGCACCGCGGTCGCGGTGATGGAACGGGCGCCGCGGCCGATGGCGACCATGCCGGACTGCACGATCTCGCGCAGCCCGTAGGGCTCCAGCATCCTGAGCAGCGCGTCGAGCTTCTCCGACGTGCCGGTCGCCTCGACCGTGACCGCCTCCGGGGAGACGTCGACGACCTTGGCGCGGAACAGCTGGACGACGTCGAGCACCTGGCCGCGGGTCTCACCGGTGGCGGCGATCTTGGCCAGCACCAGCTCGCGGTTGACCGAGGCGCCGGGGTCGAGCTCGAC
>NZ_JBQGCX010000026.1:0-5479 GCF_052038725.1 Actinosynnema sp. | reverse complement strand
TTGAACGTCGCGCGCTTGCGCGCGTCGGAGCTTCCCGGCTCGGCCACGACGAGCCAGCCGCTGTCGTGCGAGAGGTACCCGGTCTTGTTGTCGTGCGGGCGCAGCGACACCGCCGTCTTGTCGACGAGCCCCTCGACCCGGACGAAGCTGGCCGCGCGCCCGTAGGCGTCGGTGTCCTCGTACGGGTCGACCCGGATCGTCGCGCCGTCGACCACCCGCGCGTACCGGTTGGGGTAGTTGACCGACTGGAGCGCGACCGTGCCCGCGCCGAAGAAGCCCGGCACGAAGCGGAACTGCGAGTCGGCGACGGTGCGGACGTTGCCGTCCACCCGCAGCTTGTAGTCGTAGTGCCGCACGAACAGGTTCGGCGCGTCGAGCGGCGACAGCCTGCTGATGGGGCCGCCCCTGCCGACCGGGACGCCGAACGACGGGGTGCCGTCGTCGTTCCAGTGCACCCGCTGCACGCGGGCGTGCCGGTTCGGGTCGAACAGCGGGTCGCCGGTGATGTCCCGGTAGTCGCGGGCGTGGTAGACCATGACGTCCGCGCCCTCGACCGTGGTGAACGAGTTGTGGCCGGGCCCGTACTGGCTCGTCTCGGCGCTGGTGGTGAAGACCGGGGTCTGCGTCTTGGTCCACGAGCGCGCGTCGAGCAGGTTCGCGTTCTCGTCGGCGGTGAGCAGGCCCATGCAGTAGCGGGAGTCGGTGGCGCTGGCCGAGTAGGTGACGAACACCCGGCCGTTGCGGATCAGCACCGCCGCGCCCTCGTTCACCTTGAAGCCCTGGGTCTCCCAGCTCAGCGTGGGGACGGCGATCCGGACCGGCGCGGACCCCAGCGCCAGCGGCGAGGCCATCTCGGCGATGTAGAGGTTGCTGTTGGTGGCGATGCCCGGTTCGCTCTGCGCCCACAGGAAGTACCGCTTGCCCCGGTGCTCGAACGTGGTGGCGTCCAGGGTGAAGGTGTCCCACGCGGTGGTCATCTGACCGCGCAGCACCCAGCCGTCGGCGCGCGGGTCGGCGTTGGCCGATTCGAGGACGTAGGTGCGGATGCGGAACGGCTCGTTCGAGTCGCCCGCCGCGAAGTAGACGTACCACTTGCCGTCGATGCGGTGCAGCTCCGGCGCCCAGATGTAGCCGCCCATCTTGCCGGAGGCGGGCCGCCGCCAGATGGTGCGCTCGCGGGCGGTCGTCAGGCCGTCGAGGGTCGACGCGCCCCGGATGACGATGCGGTCGTACTCGGGGACCGAGCCGGTCAGGTAGTACATGCCGTCGGTGGGCGGGGTGACGAACGGGTCGGCGCGCTGCTCGACCAGCGGGCTGGGGGTGGGCAGGGCGGGCGTGACGTCGATGGCCGCCTGGCCGGGCACGGCCTGCGCCGACACCCCTTGCGCGGCAGCGGCCCGCGACTCCTGGGCCGACGCGGTGGTGGCGCCGAGCGCGGGGATCGCGCTCGCGGCGGCGAGCGCCCCTCCGGCGCGCAGCAGTGACCTGCGGTCGAGCGTGCTCACTGACGGCTCCTGTCCTTGATGCGGAGGAAGGTCACGGAGTGCGGCGGGAACGTGTGGGTGAAGGAGTTGGAGACCTTCACCTTCTCCTCGGTGGGCCGGATCGGCTGGGAGAACTCGGTGTTGACGTCGTCGGCGTAGCCCTTGAGCACGGTGGCCCTGACCGTGCCGGAGATCTTGGCCTTGGGCCCGAAGTCGAGCCTGGTGCGGGCGGCGCTCGCCTGGGCGTTGACCACCTTGACGATCAGCTCGCCGGTCTTGGCGTCGCGGGTGACGACCTGGCGGAACGGCTCGACCACCTTGTCGTCGCTGAACTCGCCCCACTTGGCGCCGTCCAGGTAGAGCGTCACCTTCCGGCCCCTGATCTGTGCCTTGAGCTCGTACTCGCGCCCGGTCTCCACCGAGGTGGAGTCGGTGATCACCGTGCTCTTGGCCCCGTTGACGTGCTTCTCGACCGCGGACTGGGTGTTGTTCCAGCCGCCGACGTTCCACCAGTAGTAGTTGCCGGTGTCCTTCACGCCGAAGGCGAGCAGGAAGCCCTCCTTGCCGGACTGCTTGGTGGCCTTGACGGTCACGTCGTAGTCGCGCCAGGAGCGGTCGCCCGCCGTGACGAGGGTGTTCTCGGTGACGGCGTCGGACTGGGCGAACCTCCCGTCCCGCACCGCCCAGCTGCCGCCGGAGGTCCTGGTCCAGTTCGCGTCCCCGGCGGAGAAGTCGTCGGAGAACAGCGTGGCGCCGTCCGGCGCGGTGACCTCCACGTCGTCGTAGCAGGCGGCGGTCGCCCAGGTGGACAGGCCGATCGCGCCGGTGATGGGCTCCAGCGCGGAGGGCGTGCCCGACGCGGTGCTGGGCACCACGTGGTCGCCGGTGTTCGTCATGAACAGCTTCTGCACCTCGTAGCTGGGCGAGCCCCACGACGCGTGGTTGTTGAACCAGATCATGTCCGGCTTCCACTGCACGTGGTCCTCGTTGGACAGCAGCGGCGCGTAGGAGGCCATCTTGACCACGTCGGCGTTGCGCTCCAGGCCGGTCATGTAGGCGGCCTCGGAGAGCGCGTTGAACCACTTGTTGTCCCGCGAGGCGTACTCGCCCAGGAACACCTTGGGGCCGTTGCGGTCGTACGAGTCGTACCGGTTGTTGTTCTCCAGGAACCACTCCGGCGCGCGGTAGTAGTGCTCGTCGACCAGCGCGGTGCCCTCGGCGCGGTTCAGCTCCCACAGCCGGTCGAACGTGGCGCCGGAGGAGTCGGGGCCGGAGTTGCCGACGATGGTGATCTCCGGGTGCTTCGCCTCGATGACCCGCTTGAACTCCACGAACCTGGCGAAGTACTCGTTCGGCAGGTTCTCCTCGTTGCCGACGGCCAGGTACTTGAGGTTGAACGGCTTGGGGTGCCCGGCCTCGGCGCGCTTGCGGCCCCAGGTGGAGTCGGCGGGGCCGTTGGCGTACTCGATGAGGTCGAGCGCGTCCTGCACGTGCCGCTGGAGCAGCTGCGGGTCGTCGGTGGCGCGGTTCTGGCCGCAGCCGGTGACCAGCGCGGGCACCACGGGCAGCGGCGTGGCGCCGATGTCCTCGGAGAACTGGAAGTACTCGTGGTAGCCGAGGCCGTAGGACTGGTTGTAGCCCCAGAAGTTCCAGTTGGTGGCGCGGGTCTCGACCGGTCCGATGGTGTCCTTCCACTGGTACGAGCGGCGGCGCTCGAAGTTCGACGCCTGGTCGTAGCCGTAGTGGCTGCCGGTGTTGACCAGGCAGCCGCCGGGGAAGCGGACGAAGCCGGGCCTCAGGTCGGCGATCTTCTGCGCGAGGTCCTTGCGCAGCCCGTGCCCCTTGAAGGTGTCCTGCGGGATGAGCGAGACCATGTCCAGCAGTAGCGTGCCCGCGCCCGCGCCGTTGACCAGCAGCCTGCCGATGGTGGACGAGGCGCGGGCGCGGAACGAGCCGGTGTACTCGGCCCACTCGTCGCCGCGCACCGTGAGGCTGAGCGGCTGGGCCAGGTCCTTGCCCGCCGGGTCGGTGAGCGCGACGGTGAGCTTGGTCCCGGATGCCTGGTCGGTGCGCGCCCAGACGGAGAAGTCGTAGCGCGCGGACTGCTCGACGTTGATCCCGCTGTTGTAGCCGGAGTTGATGACGCCCGAGGGCAGCCCGAGCTTGAGGTAGCGGCGGTTGCGCTCGTTCATGCGGCCGTCGTCGTCGACGACCTGCGGGTCGCCGCCGGTGGGCGCCCACGAGGTGAGGCCGGTGTAGGCGGCGTTGTCGGCGGGGTCGTACTCGAAGGAGCGGTTCTGCACTAGCTCGGCGTACAGGCCGCCGTCGGCTGCGCGGTTGATGTCCTCGTAGAAGACGCCGTACATGGTGTCGTCGATCGTCGCGCCCCTGCCGGACGGGTCGATCGTCATCGTGTAGTCGGCCTCCGCCGCCGCCCCGGTCGCGGGGACGGCGACGAGCAGGCTGGTGGCGAGGGCAACCGCCAGTGCGCGGTTCATCCGGTGGACTCCTCGTCGAGTCGTGGGTCGAGTCGTGGAGCGTCGGCCGTGGTGCGGCGGCGGGGTTCTGGTGATCACGGGAAGGCCGCGCGGACGCGGTCCAGCTCGGCCTTGGTGACCGGCAGGACGGTGCCGTGGCGGGGGCGCGCGGGCAGCTGGTGGCCGGTGGACGGGGTCCACCGGCCGGACGCCAGGTCGGTGGTCTCGAACGGCACGTAGCCGCGACCGCCGAACTCGTCGATCAGCAGGTACCAGCGGTCCTCGGTGTTGGACTTGAACACCGTGGGTCCCTCACCGCGCTCGACGGCCCCCTTGCCGATGCAGTCGGCGACGTGCTCGTAGGAGGTGGAGCGCAGCGAGGTGGAGCGCTCGGCGAGGATGAACTTGCTGCACGGCGTGGTGGACGTGGTGTTCCGCTCGTCCTTGGTGAAGCGGTAGTACTGGCCGCCGTGCTCGATGACGGTGGAGTCGATCACCGAGTAGCCGGGGTCCACCCACACCTGCGGCTCGCTGAAGGTGCGGAAGTCGCGGGTGGTGGCGTAGAGCATCCGGTTGTGGGTGTCGCCGGTGTGCTCGGGGTCGTCCTCGGCGTAGAGCTTGGAGGCCCAGAACACCACGTACGCGCCGATGCTCTTGTCGTAGTACGCCTCGGGCGCCCAGGTGTTGCCCGCCGTGTCGGGGGCGACGCGCACGTGCCGCTGCTGCGACCAGGTGACGAGGTCGGTGGACTCCCACACCTCGACGTGCTTGCTCCCCTTGCGCTGCACCAGGTCCCAGTTCCCGTTGCCGTGGATCTTGAGGTCGGTGGCGACGAGGTAGAACTTGTCGCCCTCGGGCGAGCGGATGAGGAACGGGTCGCGCACGCCGCGGTCGCCCTGCTCGGAGGTGAGCACCGGCTCGCCGCCGTTCAGCTCGTCCCACAGCAGCGGGGTGTTGCCGCGCGAGGCGGCGAAGTGCACCTGCTCGCCGGTCGCGGCGCCCTCGCCGGTGAAGTAGCCGAAGAAGTAGCCCTCGTGCGCGGCGCGCTCCGGCATCGGGGTGACGGAGAGTGCGAAGTGCCGAAGCTCCGTTCGGCTTCCCGATCCCACCGAGGCGGTGAGCCGGACCTGCCTCGCGGGCTGCCCGTGCGCGGGCCTGGTGACCTCGCCGGTGGTCGTGACGACGTCGGGGGCGCTGGAAGTCCAGGTCACGGCCGTGCCGTGCAGTCCGGTGGTGGGCAGGGTGAGGTTGCCGCGCACGTCGTGGGCGTCCCAGACGGTCAGCGCCCTCGCGGCCTCGGCGACCGTCTCGCGGTCGGTGGGCCGCGGGCGGACGGTGACCGCGAAGAGCCTGCGCTGCTCGGCGCCGCCCCTGGTGGTGGTCGCCGTGAGCAGCGCCAACGACGGCAGGAGGCCGGCGCGCGGGCGGGTCACCTTCCCGGTGGCCGAGACCGCGCCGGGATTGGTGGAGTGCCAGGAGATCGTGGTGTCGTGCGGGCCCGAGGTGGGCAGCGCGAGG
>NZ_JBQGCX010000025.1:0-4141 GCF_052038725.1 Actinosynnema sp. | reverse complement strand
CCTGGCGGGCGAGCTGCCGGTGGCCGCGCTCCGCGAGCTCGGCGCGGCGGGCGCGCTGTGCGGTGAGGTCGCCGAGCGGCACGGCGGCCTCGGGCTCGGCAGCCTGGACAACGGCGAGCTGACCGCCCGCACCGGCGCGCTGTGCGGCTCGGTGCGCAGCGTCCAGACCTCGCAGGGCATGGCCGCCTGGACCGTGCGCCGCCTCGGCGACCAGGCGCAGCGCGCCGCCGTGCTGCCCAGGCTCACCGGGGGCTCGCTGGCCGCCGTGGCGCTCAGCGAGCCCGGCGCGGGCAGCGACCTGTCCGCCATGGCCACCACCGTCGAGGACGACCCCGGCGAACCGGGGACGGTCCTGGTGCGCGGCCACAAGGTGTGGACCACCGCGGCCCGCTACGCCGACCTGCTCCTCGTGGCGGGCAGGCGCGGCGACGGCGCGGCGGTCGCGCTGGTGCCCGCCACCGCGCCCGGCGTCACGATCACCCCCGTCGCCAACCCGATGGGCTGCCGGGCCGCGGGCCACGCCGACGTCGAGCTGGACGACGTGCGCCTGCCCGCCACCTCGGTGCTGGGCGGCGACGGCGTCTCCACCGCGCTGCTGGTCACCACGGTCCTCGCGCACGGCAGGCTGTCCGTGGCGTGGGGCTGCGTCGGCATCCTGCGCGCCTGCCTGGCCGCGTCCGCCGAGCACGCCCGCACCCGCCGCCAGTTCGGCGTGCCGCTGGCCGCGCACCAGCTCGTCGCGGGCCACCTCGCCGACCTGCTGGTCGCCGAGCAGGTCTCCACCAGGGTGTGCGAGCACGCCAGCCGCCGCTGGGACGTGGGCTCGGCCGAGCTGGTCACCGCCACCGTGCTCGCCAAGCACGTGAGCGCGGGGCACGCGGCGCGCGCCGCCGCCACCGCCGTCCAGGTGCTCGCCTCGGCGGGCGCCCACGACGGCCACCCCGTCGCGCGCGCCTACCGGGACGCCCAGCTCATGGCGATCCTCGAGGGCAGCAACGAGCTGTGCAGGCTCGTGCTGGCCGAGCACGCGGTGGCGACGGCGTGAGCGGCGACCTGGTCAAGTGCCTGGTGTGGGACCTGGACGACACGCTCTGGCGCGGCACCCTCGCCGAGGGCGACGCGCCCGTGCTGGACGAGCGGGTCCGCGCCGCGATCGTCGAGCTGGACGCGCGCGGCGTGCTCCAGTCGGTGGCCAGCCGCAACGACCCCGAGCCCGCCCTCGCCGCGCTGGAGGCGCTGGGCGTCGCCGAGTACTTCGTGCTGCCCGAGATCGGCTGGGGCGTCAAGTCCGCCGCCGTCGCCCGCATCGCCGACCGGCTGGGCTTCGCGCACCGCGCCATCGCGTTCGTCGACGACCGGCCCGCCGAGCGCGCCGAGGTCGCCTTCCACCTGCCCGAGGTCCGCTGCTACCCGGCCGAGCGCGTGCTGGAGCTGTGCTCGCTGCCCGAGTTCAGCCCCGCCGTCGTCACCGAGGACGCCCGCAACCGCCGCGCCCTCTACCGGGCCGGGTTCGCGCGCGGCGCCGAGCAGGCCGCGTTCACCGGGCCCGACGAGGAGTTCCTGCGCTCGCTGGGACTGGTGCTGCGGATCGACCGGGCCAGGCCCGAGGACCTGCACCGGGTCGAGGAGCTGACCGCGCGCACCAGCCAGATGAACGCGACCGGCGTGCACTACCCGCACGGGCAGTTGCGCGCCCTGCTGGACGACCCGGCGCACGAGGTGCTGGTGGCGGGCCTGACCGACCGGTTCGGGCCGCACGGCGCGATCGGCATCGTGCTGCTGGAGCGGCACACCGCCGCGTGGCACCTGAAGCTGCTGGCGACCTCGTGCCGGGTGGTGCCCTACGGCGTGGGCAGCGTGCTGCTGGACTGGCTGTGCGGGCAGGCGCTGGAGGCGGGCGCGCACCTGGTGGCCGACTTCCGGCGCACCGACCGCAACCGCATGATGGAGATCGCCTACCGGTTCGCCGGGTACGACGACGCCGACTGCGCCTGCCGCGCCGAGTTGGCGGCGGTGGGCGGCGGCCCCGAACACCTCGCTGCGGCAGGCGCCCCAGGCGCGGGCGCTCCGGGGATCGGCGCCTCGGGAGCCGGTGCTTCAGGAGCCGGTGCTTCCGTGGGCGGTGCTCCCGCGGGCGGCGCTCCAGGAACCGGTGCTGCCGAGACTCGCGCTGCCGAGACTCGCGCTGCCGAGTCTCACGTGGCCGAGCCCCGCGCTGCCGAGCCCTGCGCTGCCGAGCCCTGCGCCGCCGAGTCTCGCGTGGCTGAGCCCCGGACCGCTGAGCCCCGGACCGCCGAGCCCTGCGCTGCCGAGTCCAGCACCGCCCAGCCCCGCGTAGCCGAGCCCCGGACCGCCGAGCCCCGGACCGCCGAGCCCCGCGCCGCTGATGTCCCCGACGCCGAGGTTCCCGAGGCGCGTGCCAGCGGGAACCCGGTGCGGCGGCTGCACCTGCGCCCCGCGCCCCGACCCGCCCCGCGCGCGGTCACCGTCGAAGCCCCGTCGCTGCTGGAGGTGCCCACCCGTGGGTGAGCAGGTCGTCGTCACGCCCGCGCTGCTCGACTACCTGCGCGAGGTCTCCCAGCCGGAACCGGCGGCGCTCGCCGAGCTGCGCGCCGAGACCGCGCTGCTGCCCGGCGGCGGCGTCCTCCCCGTCCCACCGGGGGAAGGCGCTTTCCTCGCCATGCTGGTCGCGCTCACCGGGGCCCGGCTGGTCGTGGAGGTCGGCACCTTCACCGGGTGCAGCACGCTGTGCCTGGCCTCCGCCCTTCCCGACGGCGGCCGGGTGATCACCTGCGAGCTGAGCCCCAAGTGGCCCGCGATCGCCCGGCCGCACTGGGAGCGCGCGGGCGTCGCGGACCGGCTCGAGGTGCTCGTCGGCGACGCCGCGGGCAGCCCCGCCGGGCTGACCGGCGAGCTCGCGGGCCGGGTCGACCTGGTGTTCGTGGACGCGGACAAGGCCGGGTACCCCCGCTACTACGAGCTGGCCGTCGAGCTGGTGCGCCCCGGCGGGCTGGTCGTCGTGGACAACACCCTGTTCTCCGGCCGGGTCGCCGACCCCGCCGCGGTGGACCCCGACACCGAGGGCGTCCGGGAGCTCAACCGCAGGATCGCCGCCGACGACCGGGTCCAGGCCGTGCTGCTCGCGCACGCCGACGGCATGACCCTGGCCCGTCGCACGCGCTGAGCTCTCCGCACCAGTGCGCACGGTGAGCGTTCCGATACATACGGTAGGGGGAAAAAGCCGCTGCGAACTCCCGGCCGCGCGATGGCCGGGGGTACCGTCCCGACGGTCCAGAGCGGAACCGTCCCAGCGCAGCGGCGGGAAGCGACCCGGAGCAACCACGCGCCTTGGAGACCAGTGATGCGCTTTCAGCTCTTGGGTCCGCTCGAAGTCGTCGACCGGTCCCGACCGGTGGCGCTCGGCGGCACCAAGCAGCGCGCCGCGCTCGGCTACCTGCTGCTGCACCCGAACAGCGTGGTGCCCACCAGCAGCCTGCTCAAGGCGCTGTGGCCGCAGGACATGCCGCCCACCGGGCGCAAGATGCTCCAGAACGCGGTCGCCGCCCTGCGCGGCGTGCTGACCGCCGCCGGTGACGCGCCCGGCGCGCCCGCCCTGCTCACCCACACCCCCGGCTACCTGCTGCGCGTCGACCCGGAGGACGTGGACCTGAGCCGCTTCCGCAGGCTCGTCCACGCCGGGCGCGCCGACCTCGCGGCGGGCTCCTGGCAGCGCGCCGCCCGCACCCTGCGCGACGCGATCGGCCTGTGGCGCGGGCCGCTGCTGGCCGACCTGGTCGAGCAGGGCGTCGACTGGCCCGAGCTGGCGGCCGTGCGCAACACCCGGCTGGCCGCGCTGGAGGACTGCGTCGAGGCGGAGTTCGCGTCCGGCCGCTACGGCGAGATGATCGACGAGCTGGAGCGGTGGGTCGAGGCCGAGCCGCTGCGCGAGCGGCTGTGCGGCCAGCTCATGCGGGCGCTCTACCACTGCGGCAGGCAGGCCGACGCGCTCGGCGTGTACCGGCGCACCAGGGCCAGGCTGGTGGACGAGCTGGGGCTCGACCCCGGCCGCGAGCTGCGCGAGCTGGAGCGGGCGATCCTCAACCAGGAGGTGCCGCACCGGCTCCCGGCCCGGCGCGAGGCG
>NZ_JBQGCX010000024.1:0-4674 GCF_052038725.1 Actinosynnema sp. | reverse complement strand
GCTTGCCTGAAAGGAGGCCAAACGGAGAAGAGGGACCCCGCCCACCGCAGTGGTAAACCGGACCACCAACAAAAGCGCCACCGGCCGGCAGAGCCCTGTCCCCTCTTTTTTGGAGGTCTGCCCCGCCGGCGAGGCGTGCTTGTGGCCCTTCAGCTCTTGCTCTTCTACCCCAACCAAGACCGCCAGGTGGGCAACAACGTCCCCAACAACTCCTCCGGCGCCTCGGTATTGGGCGAATGCCCAACCCCGCCCAACACCGCGAAATCCGCATCCAACCGCTCAGCCATGTCCCTCTGAGCCGTGGGCGACCAGGCGTCGTCCAACGCCCCGCACACCACCAACCCGGGCACCCCGCCCACCCGCATCACCCTGGCCAACTTCGCCACCAGATCCGGTTCGACCCGCAGCCCCTCGCCCATCCCGAGCATCGCGGCAGTCCCGGACCGCAAGAACCGCGTCCGCCAGAACTCCACCAACTCCGCCGTCGCACCCCCGCGCGCCGGGTCAGCCAACCTCCGCGCCTCCACCACCGCGTAAGCCGCCTCAAGCCCCCGCTCGCGCACGATCCGCTCACCAGCGTCCAACGCCGTCCGCCGAGCCCCCTGCGGCAACTCCGACGGCCCGGACGACAACAACGTCACCCCGCTCACCGGAGCCCCCGCGAGCACCGCCCCCCGAGCCACCAGCCCGCCGAACGAGTGCCCCAGCAACAGCACCCGCCGCCCCTCGGCGACGAGCTTCCCCACCAGCTCCGCGACCACCGCCCCCAGCGCCTGCGGCCGGTGCTCCCGCTCCACCTCGGACCCCGGCGACTCGTACTGCCCTGGCAAATCCACCGCCACCTCGTCGAACCCGGCGTCGGCGATCGGGTCCAGCAACGGCGCGAAGTCCTCCTTGCTGCCCGTGAACCCTGGCAGCAGCAACGCCGTCGCCCCCAGGTCGACCCCCACCGCAGGCGCCCTCAGCGCGGCCAGGTGCCCGTGCCGCGACGGCAGGTCCACGCGAAGTGCCCGATGCGGGGTGAGCTGCGCTTTCTCCACCCCTAGAGTCTGCCTCAAGACAGCCCCACCGCAGCGCGGACGGACAGCCCCACCGATCGGCCCCACCGATCGGCCCTACCGCAGCGCGACCAGCTCGCCCCCGCGCTGCTCCAGCACCACGGGCCCGTTGGTCGCCATCACCACGTCACCGCCGTACCCACCCCGGTTGACCGGAATGGCCCCGATCTCCTCACCGGTCACCTGGTCCAGCACGACCAGCCCGTCCGCCACCGGGAGCAGCGCCTTCCCGGCCAACGTGGTCCCGGCCCCCACCGTCCCCTCCCTGGTCCACCGCGGCGTCAAGTCCTCCAACGACAACGCGATCGTCCGCGACCCCGTGTGCCAGTACACGTTCGCCGTGCTGTGGTAGGTCGCAGCCACCCGCCCCGGCGGGTCCCCGGCCAGCTCGGCCGCGCTCACCTCAACGGGGATCTCCGAGATCAACCCGCCGGTCTGCGAGTCGAACAGCACCAGCTTCCCCGGCACCGCCACCGCCACCCGGTTCGCCGTCACCGCGATCACCCGCGCGTTCGTCGCCCCCACGCTCACCGTCGTGATCACGCCGGGCTCGTCCGACTTCTCCGGGTTCGGCTTCAACACCGTCACCCGGTCACCCGACTCCAGGTCCGGGCACCGCTCCAGCACCGCGACCTTGCCGCCCGTCACCGCGAACGACCCGTACGTGCAGTTGGTCCTGGGCTGCTTGTTCGGGTTCACGATCGCCCTCAGCCGCCCGTACTCCATCGACCGCACCAGGTCGTCCCGCCGGTACACCTCGAAGTACCGCTCCCCGGTGACCACCACGTGCGAACCCTCGTTCAACAGCCTGGTCCCCAGCTCGGCGTCACCGTCCCGCTGCGGCCCGCGAGCGCCGGAGGCCGCGTCCAGCGACGTGACCTCCGAGCAGTTCGTCCCCTTCGTGTGCACGGCGAACGGCCGGTTCCACGCCGTGCCCACCGTGCACAGCGGCAGGTCCCTGCCGTACCGCCACCGCACGTCGCCGGTCAGCGGGTCCCGGCCGACGACCTCGCCGCCCTCGCCGGTCACCACGACCCCGTTCGCCACCACCGGCCCCGGCGTGGCCGGGCTGACCGCCCGCCACACCTCGGACAGCGACGGCGGCAGCGCCGTCGCCTCCGGCAGCGCGGGCAGCTCGCTCGGCCCGGTCTGCGACGTCGTCGCGCGCACGTCGCTGGTCAACCACACCAGCAGCCCGCCGAGCAGCGCCCCCACCACGACCAGCGCCACCGCCGCGTAGTCGCGGCGGGTGCGCCACGGCCGGGCGGACGGCGGCGGCACCGGCTCGTCCGCCACCCAGCCCGCAAGACCATCGCGCCCCTCGGGGCCTGCGCCCTCCCCGAGATCAGCGCGCTCCCCGAGACGGGACCGCTCCCCAGGACCGAACCGGTTACCGGAATCGGATCGTTCCCCAGGACCGGACCGTTCCCCAGGACCGGGCCGCTCCCCAGGACCGGGGTGCTCCACCCCGCCCGGCGCCCGGAGCACGTCCTCCTCCGGCGCCCCCGGCACGACGCGCCCGTCCGACTCCGCCTGTTCCGGCTGGACCACTGCCCGGCTCCCGAGTGCTCGGCTTGATCGCTGTCGTGCCTCAGTCTGCCGAGGGAGCCGTCTCGGTGGTAGCACCGGCCTCCCCGGAAGGACGACGACGCCTGCGCCTGCGCGGCTTGGCGTCACCGGACGCCTCCGCCTTCGACTCCTGCGCCTGCCCGGAACCCGACCCGGACTCACCGCCGCCGACCTGCGCGGACGTCGACGCCGACACGGACTCGCCGCCCGCGCCGTCGCCCGCCGCCTCGCCCGAGGCCACGCCGCCCCGGCTGCGGCGCCTGCGCCTCGGCCTGGTCGACTTCTCCTCGCCGGACTCACCGGCCTGCCCGGCCTGCCCGCCCTGCTGCGGGGCGCTCGACGCGGCCTCGCCCTCGCCGGAACCGGCGCGCCCGGTGCGACCGGAGCGGCGACGGCCCTTCGCGGGCTTCTTGTCGCCCTTCAGGTTCTCCTCGGGCTCCGCGTCCAGGCCCGCGCGGGTGCGCAGCCCCAGCGGCAGCCTGCCGGTCGACCCGGCCGGGATGCCCAGCTCGGCGAACAGGTGGTCCGAGGTCGAGTAGGTCTCCACCGGCTCGCGCTTGCCCAGGTTCAGCGCGTCGCTGATCATCTGCCAGCG
Source organism: Actinosynnema sp. (assembly GCF_052038725.1). NCBI lineage: Bacteria > Bacillati > Actinomycetota > Actinomycetes > Pseudonocardiales > Pseudonocardiaceae > Actinosynnema > Actinosynnema sp. Next base: position 1,452 of record NZ_JBQGCX010000024.1, on the reverse strand, counting down.
CGGGATCTCGTCCCAGTCCACCAGGGTCACCGCGACGCCCGTGCGGCCCGCGCGGCCGGTGCGGCCGATGCGGTGCACGTAGGTCTTCTCGTCCTCGGGGCACTGGTAGTTGACCACGTGCGTGACGCCCTCGACGTCGATGCCGCGCGCGGCCACGTCCGTCGCGACCAGCACGTCGATCTTGCCGGAGCGGAACGCCCGCAGCGCCTGCTCGCGCGCGCCCTGGCCCAGGTCGCCGTGCACGGCGGCCACCGCGAACCCGCGCTCGGCCATGTCGTCGGCGACCTTCTGCGCGGTCCGCTTGGTCCGCGTGAAGATCATCGACAGGCCCCGGTCGCGCGCCTGGAGCACGCGGGCCAGCAGCTCCACCTTGTCCAGCGCGTGCGCCCGGTAGATGAACTGCTCGGTGCGCTCGTGCACCGCGCCCGCGTCGTTCTCCTCGGCGCGCACGTGCGTCGGCTGGTTCAGGAACGTCCTGGCCAGCGTGATGATCGGCCCCGGCATGGTCGCCGAGAACAGCATGGTCTGCCGCTCGTCGGGAACCATCCGCAGCACCCGCTCGATGTCGGGCAGGAAGCCCAGGTCGAGCATCTCGTCGGCCTCGTCCAGCACCAGGCTGCGGACCTTGCCCAGCACCAGGTGGCGCTGCTCGGCCAGGTCCAGCAGGCGGCCGGGCGTGCCGACCACCACGTCCACGCCCTTGCGCAGCGCCGCGATCTGCGGCTCGTACGGCCTGCCGCCGTAGATCGCCAGCACCCGGACGTCCATGTGCTTGGACGCGTCGGTCAGGTCGTGCGTCACCTGGAGGCACAGCTCGCGGGTGGGCACGACCACCAGGGCCTGCGGGGTCCCGTCGCCGGGCGTGGTCACCCGCTGGAGCAGCGGGATGCCGAAGCCCAGCGTCTTGCCGGTGCCCGTGCGGGCCTGGCCGATCACGTCCTCGCCCGCCAGCGCCAGCGGCAGCGTCAGCTCCTGGATGGCGAAGGCGCGCTCGATGCCCGCCTCGCCCAGCGCGCGGACTATCTCCTCGCGCACGCCCAGCTCGGTGAACGTCGGCGCCTCGGGCTGCACCGGCGCGTTCGCCTCCAGCGGGCGTGAGTCGTCGGTCTCGGGCAGGCCCGCCTCGCTGTGCTCCAGCTCAACCGGGTCCACGTGCGTGTCCTCGTTCGTCGCGGTCAGGATGATCGCCTCTCTCGTACCAGCGCGCACGGCCTGTACGGGCCGCTCGACCGCGCCTGCCGCTCAGCGGTCCGCTCGGGGACCGGGCGTGGCGCGGGAGGGCCTGCGAGGTTTGTGCGCGCACCCTCACCAGGCGGCACGGTGCCGCCGTGATCCACCCGTCTGCAGCGCACCACGCCCCGGAGTCCGGGGGACCCCGCTCGGGAACCCCGCTTCGGGACCCCCATCTCGGGGCGCGGCGGCGTCGTGCGCCGGGCGTCAAGGGGAAACTGT
>NZ_JBQGCX010000023.1:0-6391 GCF_052038725.1 Actinosynnema sp. | reverse complement strand
CGAGCTGGCCGAGGAGTTCGCGTCCGCCGTGCCGGACGCCGACCTGCGCGCCTTCGTCACCGAGCTGGACGTGCGCGCCGAGGCGCAGCACCCGCCGACCATCGAGGGCGTCACCCTGCCGTCGCTGCACGCCGCCAAGGGCCTGGAGTGGGACGCGGTGTTCCTGGTCGGGCTGGTCGACGGGACCGTGCCGATCCAGCACGCCGACGGCGACGAGGCCGCGGTCGAGGAGGAGCGCAGGCTGCTCTACGTGGGCGTCACGCGCGCCCGCGAGCACCTGTGGCTGTCCTGGGCGCTGTCCCGCGCCGCCGGTGGCCGCCGGTACCGCAGGCGCAGCCGGTTCCTGCACGCGCTCGTGCCCGAGGGGCACCCGGCGTCGCGGGTCGCCGCGGCGCCGCGCGAGCCGGTGCAGCGCAAGCCGAGGCCGGAGTGCCGGGTGTGCGGGTCGGCGCTGATCGACTCGCGGGCGGTGAAGCTGGGGCGCTGCTCCTCGTGCCCGTCCGACGTGGACGAGGAGCTGCTGGTGAAGCTGCGCCGGTGGCGGGCCGGGCGGGCGCGCGAGCTGAAGGTTCCCCCGTACGTGGTGTTCACCGACGCGACCCTGCTGGCGATCGCCGAGCAGCGGCCGGAGGACGTCGCCGGACTGGTGTCCATCGCGGGCATCGGGGCCTCGAAGCTCACCCGCTACGGCGACGACGTTCTGGCCCTTGTCCTGGGGAAACACTGATCCGTCACACGATCGACAGGGATTTTGGAAAATCGGTTGCACCCGTCGCGCACCGGGTCATAACCTGCTCAGGCCGGGTGCGAGAGCGCCCGCTGGGGAGCTGAACCACTCACGACGCCTAGGCGTCCCGCACGCACCGAGGGAGGTGGCCATTGTGAAGACCTTGATTCTCCTCACGAACCCGTGCCGCCTCCTGCAGGCCGCCGCCGAGCGCACTGCCATGCCCTCGACCGCCGCGCCCGTGGTTGCCGCGCCCGTGGTTCTGGTGGATTCGACTCGTGGGCGCCGTTCGCGTCGTGGCTTCGCGCAACTGGGCACCACCGGTGCTCCGGGCTTTGCCGTGCACGTCGAGGCCGTTCTGCCAAACGGCGCCTCCACCCCGAACGAGTACAAGCACGTCGCGACGTCCGCACCAGGGCGATGTACCTGACACAGGTGTAGTCAGGGCACTCAGCTCACAAAGGCCGCGGACCAGCGACATGGTCCGCGGCCTTTGTGCTGTTCACAGCAGTTCGTCAACCCCATGAGCAAGACCTCGACAGGAGTCCACCTGATGTTGACCGCGACCGTCCCGATCATAAGCGGGACGAGTGCCACCGAGTCCGACCTCACCGGGGCGGGCGTCGCGACGCTGATCGACACCGCTCCCGACGCCGGCCTGGAGCTGCCCTGCCGCACCAACAACCCCGACCTGTGGTTCGCCGACGCCCCCGCCGAGCTGGAGGTGGCCAAGAAGTTCTGCGCGGCCTGCCCGGTGATCGCGGAGTGCCTGGCGGGCGCGCTCTCCCGGCACGAGCCGTGGGGCGTCTGGGGCGGGGAGATCTTCGAGCGCGGCGCGGTGATCGCCCGCAAGCGCCCCAGGGGCCGTCCGCGCAAGGACGCCACCCCCGTCGCGCCCGCGGCGACCGTCGTCCCCGCCCAGAAGCCCGCGACCGCGACCCGCCGCGCCGCCGACCAGGAGGTCGCGGCATGACCGACTACCCGAACACCAACAACACCCGCACAACGGCCGACCCGGCCGTCGAGCTGAACACCAGGGGGAATCCGATGCTGCTCGAGGAGACGCTCGCCAGATCCAGGATGAGGGATGCGGAGGCCTTCGCCCGACAACACAGGCAACACCGCCAAGCCCGCCGAGCCTCGACCGCCGCGAGGTGGCGCAGGCTGGCGACCTGGGCCGACCGCAGGGCGCTGAACACGACCTGACCGGCGACGGCGCGGGGCGCGGGGGAGCACTCGAAGAAGCCCCCCGCGCCCAACCCGAGCACGACCAGGAACCGGACGACGGACACGGACACCGGACGGCGGACGGCGGACACGGACACCGGCGGACCAGCACCTCACGCCCTGCGGGCAGAGCCAGCGCGCAACCGACCCCGCAGGGAACTTGCCCGGTGAGGGCGCTGGAAAGCCGGTGTCCCACTCCACCTCCCCGAAGCGCTGGACCGCGCTCGCGCTCACCCGTGCGCGCATCCCCGCAGGCGCGCACCGGTTGCAGACGTGCGTCACCCGCAGACGCACGCCGCTCGCAGCCGCGCATCTTCCGCAAGCGCGCGCTGCTCTGAGACGCGCATCTTCCGCAGCCGCTCGCTGGCGCGCATCTTCCGCAGACGCACGCCGCGCAGGCGCGCATCTTCCGCAGACGCGCGCATCCCCGCAGACGCGCGCATCCCCCGCAGACGCGCGCATCCCTCGCAGACGCGCGCATCCCCCGCAAGTGCGCGCATCCCCCGCAGGCGCGCGCCACCCACAGACCTACACAGACTTGCCGCTTCGCGCGGTTGCCCAAGGCCGGCCCCGGTGTGTTTCCTGGGGTCGGTTTTGCTTTGCCCAGGGTGTCGTCGGACCGCTGCGGTGGACTGCTGCGTTCGCTCCGGCTCGGTACCGTGCGAGGTGTGGCCGCTCACACAGCTGATGGAATCGATTGGAACTCCCGTCTCGCTGACCTGCGTCGGGCCGATGGGTTGCAGGCCGGGGCCGTGCGCCTCGTCGCCGCTCGGCTCGTCGACGGGCTGCCCGACGAGCCGACCGTGGTCGACGTCGGTTCCGGCGCCGGTGGGATGGCGCTGGTGCTGGCCGAGGCGCTGGCCGCCCGCGGCGGGGGCACGCTCGTGCTGGTCGACGCGGTGCCCGAACTGCTCGACGCCGCCACCGCCGCCGCCCGCAAGGCCGCCGCCTACGAGACGGACTCGCACACCACGTCGGTCCGGGTCAGGCCCGTGCTCGGCGACCTCTCCTCCGAGCAGCCCTCCTCCTTCCTGCCCACCGCCGACCTGGTGTGGGCCTCCGGCGTCGTCCACCACCTCCCCGACCAGGCGGCCGTGGTGTCGGCGCTCGGCGCCTCGCTCGCGCCCGGCGGACTCCTCGCCCTCGCCGAAGGCGGCTTGGACGCGCGCTTCCTCCCGTGGGACATCGGGGTCGGCAGCCCCGGACTGGCCGACCGGCTCTCCGCCGCGCGCGGGGAGTGGTTCGCGCACATGCGCGAGAAGATCCCCGGCTCGGTCCGGCTCACCAAGGGGTGGGGAGCCGTCCTCACCACCGCCGGACTGCGCGACGTGAGCGCGTTCAGCTACCTCGTCGACCACCCGGCGCCCACCCCCCCGCAGGTGCGCGACTGGGCGCTCGCGCACGTGCGGCGACTCGCCGAGTCCTGCGGCGAGCGGTTGCACCCCGCCGACCGGGCGGTGCTCCGCGACCTCCTCGACTCCGGGCACCCCGCCTACCTCGGGGCGCGTGACGACCTGTTCCTGTTGAGCGCCAACACCGTCCACACCGGGCGCAAGGCATGACCCCGGCGCCGGTCTGCTCCCGCTGCGGCGCGCAGCGGGCGGAGGGGACCCCGACCGGTGAAGCGCTCGCCTGGGTGCGGGCCCAGGAGCGGGGCGGGGAGCACTGGCTGTGCCCCGACTGCGCCCGCGCGCACGTGCGCGACATCGAGGCCAAGCTCCCCACCGAGTACTGGTGAACGCACCCCGCGGCGACTCGACGACCCCACCCGGAACCCGGAACGGCACCTCGGTGAGCCCGCTGGGAACCCGGTGGAACCGCCAGGAACCCGGTGAGCCCACCAAAAACCCGGTGAGCCCACCAAGGACCCGGTGAGCCCACCAAGGACCCGGTGAGCCCGGCGATAGCGGTGTCCGCTCCGAACTCGGGTCCGAACCCGAACCCGAGCCCGAGCTCGAACCCGAGCCCAAGCTCGAACCCGAACCCGAACCCGAACCCGAACCCGAGCTCAAGCTCGAACCCAACCCCAACCCCAACCCCAACCCCGAGCCCGAGCGGGGATGAGGTCGTGGGTGGGCGCGGGGACCGGCGGTCGGCCTGCAGAACCGGCCGCCGATCAGCGTCCACTCAGGACAGCGGGTGCGCCGGGTCGCCCTGGAACCTCCCTGTGGTTTCAGGTTGTGGGCAGCAGGGTGCGCAAGGTCGCCCGTGGCGCGGCCGTGCCTCGCCTGCTGCCCGCGTCCAGCTCGGTCAGCAGGACCTGCGCCGTGCACAGGCCCGCGCGGACCACCGCCGCCAGCAGGTGGTGCAGGCGCAGCGGGTTCGGCTCGCGGCGGGCCGCGTCCAGGACCGCCCTCGGGGGCGGGGCCAGGGACAGGCCGTGGTGGCGCACCGGGTGCGGTAAGCGGCTGGTGCGCTCCAGGAACACGTAGTCGTAGCTGGTCAGGCGCTGGGACTCCGGTTGCAGGACGTGCACGCGACCGCTGTCCGGCAGGCCCCGCACGCCCTGCGCGCGCAGCGCCGCCACACCCGTGATCACCGAACCCGGACCCGCGTACGCCTGGGCCGCGCGCAACCGCTGCAGGTCGGTCGGCGGCTCCGGGCTCAGCAGCAGCACGCCGGGCAGCACGCGCTGCCACCGCCCGCCCGGCCTGCACCTGGCCTCGATCACGTGGTTCGGCACCCCGGCCGCCCGCAGGTCCGCCACTCGCATCACGTCTTCGCTGGTCATGACTCGATCCTGCGGCACGGGACCGGTGGGAGCCAGCAAGGAGGAGCAGGGCTGTGGACAAGTGGTCGGGCTGTGGACAAGCGGTTGTGGGAAGAGCGGAGAGGTGCTGGGTCAGTCCGCGAAACCGGGCTGCCAGCGCGCGACGATCGCCCTTGCCGGGACCTCGGCGTCCAGCTGGCACAGGATGCCCGTCGCGCCCAGCGTCACCCGGTGGATCAGCAGGTACTGCGGCGGCAGGTTCAGCGAGCGGCCCGTCTGCGAGTCCGGGTTGCGCAGGTCCGCCACCCGCTCGGCCTGACCGCGCAGCCACGTGCGGGTGAAGTGGAAGACCTCCTCGCGCAGCGGCTCCACGAACGGGCCGAGGAACGCCTGGATCTCCTCACCGGGCAGCGTCGTGCCCGGCCGCACGAAGTGCTCGCGGCGCAGCACCCCCAGCAGGTCCTCCGGCCGGTTCTCCAGCGCCAACCTGGTCAGCTCGCCGAGCGTGCGCGGCAACCCCTCGGGCAGCCTGGCCACGGCGCCGAAGTCCAGCACCCGCAACCTGCCGTCCGCGCCCAGCATGAAGTTGCCGGGGTGCGGGTCGGCGTGCAGCAGACCGGAGCGGCTCGGCGCGGAGAAGTGGAACCGGGACAGCAGCGTGCCCGCCAGGTCCCGCTCCTCGCGCTCGCCCTCCAGGATGATCCGCGAGAGCGGGGTCCCCTCGGTCCACTCGCTGACCATCACCTTCGGCGAGCTGGCCACCACCTTGGGCACCAGCACCTCGTCGTCGCCGTCGAACGCCTTGGCGAACACGCGCTGGTTGTCGGCCTCGGTGCGGTAGTCCAGCTCCTCGACCATGCGGTCGCGCAACTCCTCCAGCAGCGGCTTGACCTCCGCGCCGGGGACGATCGCCTGCATGAGCCTGCTGAAGCGCATCAGCTGGCGCAGGTCCGCGCGCAGCGCCTCGTACGCGCCGGGGTACTGCACCTTCACGGCCACCTCGCGGCCGTCGTGCCACACCGCGCGGTGCACCTGGCCGATGCTGGCCGACGCCGTGGGGGCGTCGTCGAACTCCGCGAACCGCTTCGCCCAGGACGCGCCCAGCTGCTCGGCGAGCACCCGGTGCACGGTGCGCTCGGGCATCGGCGGCGCCGCGGACTGGAGCTTCGTCAGCGCCTCGCGGTACGGGGCGGCCAGCTCATCGGGCACGGCGGCCTCGAACACGCTCAGCGCCTGGCCGAACTTCATCGCCCCGCCCTTGAGCTGCCCCAGCACGGCGAACAGCTGCTCGGCGGTCTTCGCGGACACCTCGGCGTTGACGTCCTCGGAACTGCGGCCCGCGAGCCGCTTCCCCCAGCCACCCACCACGCGGCCCGCCACCCCGATCGGGAGGCTGGCCAGCTTGGCGGTGCGTTGCACGGCCTTGCGCGGGATCTCGCTCACCGGGTGACTCTCTCCCTGGCCGGTCTGCGGTGCGCCGTGTTGCGCGCCCACCGCAAAACCTACACAGGGGGAGTGTGAGGCACCGGGAAAGTCCGCGACCGCGCGCCGCCAGATAGGGGGTGGGGGAGGGGAAAGCGCAGGTGGGGGCGGTGTGCGCGCAGGGTGGTGCGCGAGATCGGGCGAATGCGGCGGAAGGGTCGAACGTGGCGGGGAAGAGGGCCGCGAGAACCTCCGGGGAAGGGGAAGTGGTGGGGCGCGCGGGAGACGGGGACCGGCGGGTGGCG
>NZ_JBQGCX010000022.1:0-2044 GCF_052038725.1 Actinosynnema sp. | reverse complement strand
TCTACGGTGCCCGCCGGGTCCACGCCGAGCTGACCCTGGGACGAGGGATCCAGGTCTGGCACGGGACTGTCGAGATGCTGATGGCCCGCGACGGCCTGAAGGGCGTCGCGGGCCGGCGCAGGTGGCGGCGCCCGCGCCCCGAGCTGATCTCCCGCGACCTGGTCGACCGGCAGTTCCGGCGTGAAGGTCTGGACCAGCTGTGGGTCACTGACATCACGGAGCACCCGACGCGTGAGGGCAAGGTCTACTGCGCCGTCGTGCTCGACGCCTGTTCACGACGGGTCGTGGGCTGGTCGATTGACTCGACGCCGACCGCGGCGCTGGTCACCAGTGCCCTGGGCATGGCGATCGACACTCGCCGGCCGCCGCCTGGAACGGTGATCCACTCCGACCATGGCGTTCAGGGCGGATTCAACTGGTCGTCGCAACACCTTGATCCCGGAGGTGCGGCGTGGCGAAGGCGGACTGGCGAGAGAAGGCCAGCGATGTTCCCGAGTGCCTGCGTCGGCAGTGGCGGGCTGACCGTGCGCTTCGGCCGGCGATGCGTTCGCCGGGCCGTCCAGAGCCGTCGCGGGTGGTGCAGCGGCAGTTCTGGCGGCTGATCGCCACGGGTGTGACCTCGGCGCAGGCGGCGGTGACGGTCGGGGTGTCGGTGCCGGTGGGGAGCCGGTGGTTTCGTCACGCTGGCGGCATGCCGCCGATCAGCCTGGTCGAGCCGACGGCCCGCTACTTGAGGTTCCAGGAGCGCGAGGAGATCGCGCTGTTGCGTGCCAAGGGTGTCGGGGTGCGCGCGATCGCCCGCGCGCTGGGGCGCGATCCGGGGACGATCTCGCGTGAGCTGCGCCGCAACGCGGCCACGCGTGGCGGCACGCATGAGTACCGGGCGACGGTCGCGCAGTGGAAGGCCCAGCAGGCCGCCAGGCGCCCGAAGGTCACCAAGCTCGCCGCCGACGCGCGGCTGCGCGTCTACGTCCAGGAGCGTCTGGACGGGTCCGTTCGGCGCGCCGACGGCACGGCCGTGGCCGGCCCGGACGCGGCCGGGTGGAAGGGCCGCAAGATGAAGCCCCACCGCGCCGACCGGCGGTGGGCGACGGCGTGGAGCCCGCAGCAGATCAGCCACCGGCTGCGCCTGGACTTCCCCGATGATGAGTCCATGCGGATCAGCCACGAGGCGATCTACCAGGCGTTGTTCATCGAGGGGCGTGGCGCGCTCAAGCGTGAGCTCGTCGCGTGCTTGCGCACCGGGCGGGCGCTGCGCGAGCCGCGGGCCCGCACCCGCAACAAGCCGCAAGGGCACGTCGGCGCCGACGTGGTCTTGTCGCAGCGACCTGCCGAGGCTGCCGACCGGGCGGCGCCCGGCCACTGGGAAGGGGATCTGATCATCGGGACCGGCCGTTCGGCGATCGGCACGCTCGTGGAGCGCTCCAGCCGCGCCACGATCCTGGTGCACCTGCCGCGCCAGGAGGGCTGGGGCGAGCAACCGGTGGTCAAGAACGGACCCTCGCTCGGTGGCTACGGCGTCGTCGCGATGAACGCGGCTCTCGCGGCGTCGTTCGCGTCCCTGCCCCTGCAGCTGCGCCAGACGCTGACCTGGGACCGCGGAGGAGAGCTCGCCGGTCACGCAGCTCACCCTCGAGACCGGCACGAAGGTCTTCTTCGCCGACCCGCACTCGCCCTGGCAGCGGCCCACGAACGAGAACACCAACGGGCTGCTTCGCCAGTACTTCCCCAAGGGCACCGACCTGTCGCGGTGGAGCGCCGAGGACCTCGAGGCCGTCGCACTGACGGTCAACAACCGACCCCGCAAGGTCCTCGGCTGGAAGACCCCCGCCGAGGTCTTCACCGAACAGCTACTCTCGCTCGCACAATCCGGTGTTGCACCGACCGGTTGAACCCGCCCAGTTCGGTTCCTGGGCGTTCACCCGGCGAGCTCGCGACTCGGGCCTGATCCCCTCCATGGGTTCGATCGGCGACTGCTACGACAACGCCGTCATCGAGAGCTTCTGGTCCCGCATGCAGGTCGAGCTACTCGACCGGTGCCGCT
>NZ_JBQGCX010000021.1:0-1930 GCF_052038725.1 Actinosynnema sp. | reverse complement strand
CTGCACCCGCACCAGCTGTCCGGCGGCATGGCGCGCCGGGCGCTGGCCGCGATGGCGCTCATGGCCGACCCGGCGCTGGTGCTGGCCGACGAGCCGACGCCCGGCCTCCCGCCGGAGTCGGTGCGCGCGGTGCTGGCGGACCTGCGCCGGATCGCCGACGACGGCCGCGCGGTCGTGCTGATCACGCACGAGCTGACCGGGGCGCTGGAGATCGCCGACCGGGTGGTGATCTGCCGCGACGGGCGGACCGTGGACGAGGCCGACCCCGCGGACTTCCGGGGCGACGGCGGGGCGCTGGCGCACCCGTCCACGCGGGCGCTGTGGAACGCGCTGCCCGCCAACGGGTTCCACGTGCCCGGTGAGCTGGAGGGGGAGCGGTGAGCCTGCGCGCGCGGGACGTGTGGTTCCGGTACGGCCGGACCGGGCCGTGGGTGGTGCGCGGCGTCGACCTCGACGTCGAGCCCGGCGAGGTGGTCGGGCTGCACGGGGCGAGCGGGTCGGGCAAGAGCACGCTCGGCAGGCTGCTCGCGGGGCTGGACCGGCCGCGCCGCGGCGCGGTGGAGGCGGACGGCGCCGCGCCCCGGCCGGGCAGGGGCGTGCCGAACCCGGTGCAGCTCGCCTTCCAGGACGCGCACTCGGCGATGGACCCCCGGTGGCGGGTGTCCGAGGTGCTGGCGGAGACCGCGCCGGGCGGTGGCGCGGCGGGTGAGGTGGCCGCGCTGGACCCGGTGCTGGTGCCGCCCGCCCTGCTGGACCGGTTCCCGCACGAGATCAGCGGCGGCGAGGCCCAGCGGGTGAACCTGGCCCGCGCGCTGCTGACCTCGCCGCGCTACCTGGTGGCCGACGAGATCACCGCGAGCCTGGACGCGATCACCCAGGCGGTGATCTGGCGGCTGCTGCTGGAGCGGGTGCGGGCGGACCGGGTCGGCGTGCTGGCGATCTCGCACGACCGGCCGCTGCTCGACGCCGTCGCGGACCGGGTGGTGGACCTGGCCGAGGTGCAGGCCGAGGTGCAGGCCGAACCCGCTCGGTGATCCCCACGTCCTCGGACGGGTGGCCTCCTGCGCCCGTCCGGGTGACGTCCCCACGAGCAGTGGGCGGAGCGCGCAAAACGGGCAGACAGTCCCGCCTCCCGGTGTTACACCTGGATCACCAGTGCTTGCGGTAGCTAACCAAATTGGCTGGAGGCGGCCATGTGCGGCATCACCGGGTGGGTCTCCCACGACTCCGACCTCACCACGCGCCCCGGAGCCGGGGACGTCCTGGCCGGGATGACCGCCACCATGGCCTGCCGCGGCCCGGACGACTCCGGGACCTGGTGGCACCCGAACGCCGCCCTCGGCCACCGCAGGCTCGCCGTCATCGACCTGCCCGGCGGTCGCCAGCCGATGGTGCTGCCCACCCCGCGCGGCGACCTCTGCCTGGTCTACAGCGGCGAGACCTACAACCACGCCGAGCTGCGCGCCGAGCTGACCGCGCTCGGCCACACCTGGCGCACCGCCAGCGACACCGAGGTCGTCCTGCACGGCTACCTGGAGTGGGGCGAGCGCGTCGTCGAGCACCTCAACGGCATGTACGCCTTCGCCGTCTGGGACTCCCGCGACCGGACCCTCCTGCTGGCCCGCGACCGCATGGGCGTCAAACCCCTCTACTACCGCCCCACCCCGGACGGCGTGCTGTTCGGCTCCGAGCCCAAGGCGGTCCTGGCCCACCCGCTGGCGGAGCGCGCCGTGGACGACGACGGCCTGCGCGAGCTGCTCCTGCCCACCCAGCGGCCCGGCTGGTCGCTGTGGAAGGACCTCGTCCCGGTCGAGCCGGGCACCACCGTCACGGTCAGCCGCTCCGGGATCCGCGCCCGCGCCTACTGGTCCCTGCGCACCACCCCGCACGCCGACGACCGCGACACCACCGTCGCCACCGTCCGCGAGCT
>NZ_JBQGCX010000020.1:0-2308 GCF_052038725.1 Actinosynnema sp. | reverse complement strand
GCACGTAGCGGTTGGCGTCGCTGGCCCCCGGCGCGGTGATGGCGAGCGCCTTGTCTCCGATGTGGACGGTCGCGCTGGGGAACTGCGGGCTGGACAGGGCGAAGAAGCCCGCGCCGCTCATCGTCGGGTACAGGCCCAGCGAGGAGAACACGTACCAGGCGGACATCGTGCCCAGGTCGTCGTTGCCGGTCATGCCGTCCGGCCTGTCGGTGAACAGGGTCATGGCCGCCCGCACCACGGTCGCCGTCTTCGCGGGCGCGCCCACCGACAGGTAGGTGTACGGCGCGTGCAGGTCGGGCTCGTTGTTCGGGTTGTAGGTCGGCTTGCCGTAGTAGTCGTACGGCTGGGTGATCCACTCGGTGCGCGCGGTGCCCGCCGGGTCGACGAGCAGCTTGTCGTAGGCGAAGAACGCGTCGAGCCTGCGCTCGGTCTCGCGCCGCCCGCCCATCAGGTCGTCCAGCCCGTCCGGGTCCTGCGGCACGAGCCACTGGTACTGGTGAGCGCCGCCCTCGTGGAACTGGTGCCCGGCCTCGACCGGGTCGTACGGCGCGAGCCAGGTGCCGTCCTGGGTGCGCGGGCGGAAGTGCTTGGTGCCGGAGTCCCAGAGGTTGCGGTACCACTTGCCGCGGGCGGCGAAGGCGCGCGCGTCCTCCTCCTGCCCCAAGCCTTCCGCCATCAGGGCGAGCGCGGCGTCGGCCGCCGCGTACTCCAGCGTCGCGGACGCCGGGTGGGCGCAGTCGTTGTCGCCGCCCTTGTGGGGGCAGTCCACGCCCTTCTCCAGCCCGGACGGCACGTAGCCGCGCTCCAGGTAGTGCTCGACGCCGGAGCGCCCGTTGTACGGCGAGTCGTCCGGCGGCAGGCTGGTGGCGTTGCGCTTGAGCAGCTCGTACGCCTCGGCCTCGTGACCCTTGAGCAGCCCGCGCGACCACGCCTCGACCAGGAACGGGGTGACCGGGTCGCCGGTCATGATGTTGGTCTCGCTGTTGGCCAGCGCCCACCTCGGCAGCCAGCCGCCGTCGCGGCCCGCCGCGAGGACCGACAGCGCGACGTCCCGCGCCACCTCGGGTTCGAGGAGTTCGAGGAGCTGGTTCTGCGGGCGGTAGGTGTCCCACAGCGAGAAGTTCTGGTGCGGCGTGAAGTCCTGCGCCTGCTTCACCTGCCCGCCGAACGCGGTGTAGCGGCCGTCCACGTCCCCGGCGAGGTTCGGGTGCAGCACCGAGTGGTAGAGCGAGGTGTAGAACGCCTTGCGGCGCTCCGGGCTCCCGCCGCCGATCTCCACGCGCCCCAACTGCTCCTGCCAGGTCTGCCGCAGCGCGGCGCGGGCGGCGTCGAAGTCGTGGCCGTCGGTCTCGGCGGCCAGGTTCTTCCGCGCGCCCTCGATCCCGGTGTAGGACAGGCCGACCTTGACCACCACGTCCCGGTCGGCGGTGGTGTCGAACGTGGCGTAGGCCCCGTTGCCGCCGCTGCCCGACGCCTCCCGCGCGCCGGGCGTGACCGCGCCGCCGCGCCAGGTCCCGAACGCCTGGAAGGGCCGGTCGAACGAGGCGGTGAAGTACACGGTGTGCTCGTCCAGCCCGGCGCAGAACCGCCCGGCCCGCACCCGGCCCTCCACGGTGCGGTCGTCGACCACCCGCACCTGCGAGTCGAGCACCTGCTGGTTGGCCTTGCCGGTGTTGAGCAGCACGTTGCCGCTCGCGCCCGCCGGGAACGAGTAGCGCTGCCAGCCGGTGCGCGGCGTGGCGGTCAGCTCGACGCCGATGCCGTACCGCTGGAGGCCGACGCGGTAGTAGCCGGGTTCGGCCTCCTCGTCGTCGTGGCTGTAGGCGGACCGGTAGGCGTTGTGGTCGGTGCTGGTGACCGCGCCGGTGGTGGGCATGATCGGCAGCTCGCCCGCGACGGGGCAGCCGACGCCGGACAGGTGGGTCTGGCTGAAGCCGTGGATGAAGCCCTGCTGGTAGTCGTAGCCGCCCTGGCCGCCGGTGTCCGGGCTGACCTGGACCATGCCGAACGGGGCGCTCGCGCCGGGGAAGGTGTTGCCGAAGTTCTGGGTGCCGACGAACGGGTTGACCAGGGTGACGGGGTCCTCCGCCGCGCTCCCGGACGACGGCTGGGCCTGGGCTGGGACGGCCGCTCCGAGCACGAGCAGTGCTGCGGCGGCCAGTGCTGTGCTGCCTCGCGGGAGGGTCATCGTCGACGGCCTCTCTGTGTGACAACGTTGTCAAGCAACAGGGTCGAACAGGCGGTTCGGTTCCCGGACCGCTCCCTGAGGGTGGCGCACCACCCCATGGCCGGCGAACTCGCGGCCCTG
>NZ_JBQGCX010000019.1:0-6519 GCF_052038725.1 Actinosynnema sp. | reverse complement strand
CGCGAAGCGGTCGACCTGCAACCACGCTGGTGCGCGCGTCCCGCAGCCCGTGAAGCGGTCAGCTTGCAACCCACTGGTGCGCGCGTCCCGCAGCTCGTGAAGTGGTCAACCTGCAACCCGATAGCGCGCGCGTCCTGCGGTCCGTGAGTGGGGGCGCTGGTGCTCGTCTTGCGTGTGGTGGTCTTGTGCGGGTCAGGGGCGTGCTCTTGCCAACACCTCGACCTCCGTCAGCGCGCCCTGCGGGTGGTGGCTCAGGCACATCGGCAGGCTCAGCTTGGTGAAGCCGGTGCCCTCCGTCGCGCCGTAGAAGCGGCCCGCGTTCAGGCGGGAGACGTCGTCCACCCGGCCGCCGCGCGCCGCTGCCAGGTCCAGAGCCGCCTGGAACTGCGCGGGTGCGGTCAGCCTGCCGAAGAACTGGGTCGCGGTGTTGCCGGTGACCGAGTTGTGCAGGCCCTTCGGGGCCTGGGTCGCGAAGACCACGCCAAGGCCGTACTTCCTGGCCTGCGCCGCCAGCAGCCTGGTGCTCGCGCTCGACACCACCTCGCCGCGCGACGGCGCGAAGGTCTGCGCCTCGTCGAGGACCAGCAGGCCGCCCAGCGGGCGGTCACCGGCCGGGTTGCGGCGCACCCACGCGAACAGGGCCTGCTGGAGCTGGTGCGCGAACGCCTGGCGCTGGCCGTCCGTCGGCAAGCCGACGCAGCTGATCACCGACACCCGCGCCCGCGCGCCCGGCGGCGGGCGCAGCAGCTCACCGGGGTCCAGGCGGTGGCCCGAGCCGCCGAACAGGGGGTCGGTGATGATCGCCGCGTGCAGGCTGTCGGCCATCTCGGCGGCCAACCGGACGGCGTCGCGCATCGTGCTCGCGCCCTCCGGCAGGTCGTGCAGGAACGCCGCGAACTCCGCCACGTCCCGACCGCCGCGACCGGCGAACGCGGCCAGCGCCTCGGTCAGCACCGCCCTGCCGTGCACCAGCCTGCGGCCGGACAGGGCGATCTTGGGCAGCAGGCCCGCCACGGCCGCGTCGACCGCGCCCCGGAACTCGTCCGGGTCGGCCCGCACCGCGCCGAAGTCCGGCAGCGGGTCCAGCACCAGCGGCCTGCCGGACTCGCGGCCCGGCGTCCACACCACCACGTCCGTGCCGGACAGGTAGCGGTGGGCGCGGTCGGCGTCGCCGGGGGACCAGCCCTCGGGCGGGGACGGCCAGGCGTCGCCGAGGCGGGCCAGGTCGTTGTTGGTGTCCAGGAGGATCGAGGACACGCCGTGCAGCGCGGCCTCCTCCACCAGGCGGCGCAGCAGCACGGTCTTCCCGGAACCGGTGCCCGCGAACACGGCGACGTGCTTGCGCAGCAGAACGAGGGGCAGGGTGAACGGGCGTCCGGTCGTCGCGTCCGCGCCCAGGGTGATCGTGGCGTCGTGGGCAGCGGGCGCGTCGTTCCAGCCGGAGTCCGGCTGGAACGGGTCGGGCGCACCCGGCCTAGGGGTGAACAGGTTGCCCGCCAGGCGGGTCGGCTCGGCCGCAGGCCAGCCCCGTTCCGGCCACCGCGGGGACGGCCACTGCTGCTGCGGCACGTCCGGCAGCGCGCGGATCGGCTCCTCGTACTCCTGTTCCGGCCACACCGGCTCGTCCTGCCCGGAGGAGTGGTCGGAACCGGCGCGACCCGCCCCCACCGGCGGCAGCACCCGGCGCAGCAGCGGCGTCCGGCTCGCGGGCGTGCGCGCGGCCAGCCAGGCCAGCAGCCCGGCGGGCGCCTGCGCCACCAGCTCGCGCAGCGCCGAGAACACCCGCAGGTCCTCCGCCGTCAGCGGCAGGACCTCGCCGCCCGCCGCGACCAGCTCGCCCACCGCCTTCGCGGTCCGCGGGCCGCCGGAGAACGGCGTGCCGCGCAGCACCACCAGTCGGCGCTTGCCGGTCCCGCCGAACACGCCCGCCTCCAGGCACGCCGACCGCAGCCGCGCCAGCACCGCCGTGCTGTGGCCGTGCGCGATCGCCCGGAACGACCACCACACCTCGTCCTCGCTGGCCTCGTCCAGCGTCAGCCGCAACCGGGCGTGCAGCGCGGGCTTGCGGCCCGGCGGCTGGTCGAGCACGAGGTCGCCGCCGTGCTCCACCGCGTAGCAGCGCAGCGCCGCCGACAGCAGCCCCGGCACCAGCTCGTCCTCGCGCGCCGGGTCCAGCGGGGACGTCACGTCCGCCGCCTCGCACGCGCGGGCGAACCGCTCGTCCAGCTCGGCCAACCCGTCCGCGTCCGGCTCCGGCGCGGGCCCCTCGCCCCGGTCGGCCGCGAAGTCCCGCAGCTCCGCCTCGACGTCGTGCGCCAGGCACCACCGCACGTGCTCCTCGACCCGCTGGAGCAACCGCCTCGGCGTCGAGTGCGCCACCTCCGCCCCGCCGAACGCCGCCCGCGCCACCGGCCACGTCGGGTGCGGCGGCGCGAACCCCTCCTCCGCGTACAGCGCCCCCAGGTGCCGCTGCACGATCGCCTCCGCCACGCCCGCGCTCGGCATCGCGGTGCGCAGGTCCAGCACCGCGAACCGGCTCGCCGCCGAGTTCACCGAGCGCTCCGCCAGCAGCTCCCACGACCGGGGCAGGCACGCCACGACCAGCACCGTCCGCCGGGTCTCCTCGCGCAGCCGCATCAGCCCGTCCGCGAGCCGGTCGGCCAGCCCCGAGGTCCCCGGCCGCTGGGTGATCACCGAGTCGATCTGGTCGACGGCCATCACCACCGGCCCGGTCAGCGCGAAGATCCGCGACAGGTCCCCCAGCACCAGCTGCGCGGACCGCGACCGCAGGTGGAAGCCCCACTCCGCCCGGTCCGCCTCGTCGATGCCGCCGTCCTCCAGCGCCAGGAACCGGTGCCCGACCTCGCTCGGCCGCCCCCGCGCCCGGTACAGCACCAGCGCCCGCAGCGTGTCCTGGCACTCCAGCGCCACCTGCGGGTCCAGCTCGCGCACCCGGTCCACCAGCTCGTCCAGGTACTCCCGGCTGATCGGGATCGTGCCGCGCAGCCGCAACCGCGACTCGTCGGTGTGCCCGGTCGCCTTGGCCAGCGCGTCCAGCATCGCGCCGAGCTGGTCGCCCTCGCGGTTGAGCCCGCTGATCGCCCCGTGCACCGCGCCCGCCCAGAACGAGCTGTCGTCCAGCAGCTTGAGCAGGAAGAACCACCCGCCGCGCGCCTGCGCCTCCTGCCGCAACCAGCCCAGCAGGTGCGTCTTGCCGACCCCGCGCTCCCCGCGCAGCACCACCCCGATCGGCGTGGAGCGCGGCTTGCGCGCGGCGGACGCCACGGCCCGCGCCAGCTCCGCGGCGACCGGCCCGTGCAGCTCCGGCACGTGGTGCGCGAGCGGGCTCCAGACGTCGTCGGGCGCGACCGCCGAGTTGAAGTGCACGGCCTGCAGCGCGTTGCGCCGCTCGTCGTCCAGGCCCGGCCCGGCGAGCGTCACCGCGCCACGACCAGCAGGTGCCGCGCCGTCCCGCCCAGCACGATGGCCGCCTCGCGGTCCCTGTCGGTCAGCGACTTCTGGTCCGCCTCGCCCCACAGGCGCACGTCCTCGCGCAGCGCCAGCTCGCCCAGCGCCCGGTCCACGTCCGCGCGCGGCACCCCGAGCAGCCGCTCCCGCAGGTCCGCCAGCGGCACCGAACCGCCCCGGCCGCCGCTGGCCGCGTCGTGCGCCGCCAGCACCAGCGCCACCGGGTCGGGCCGGAACACCTCGGCCACCGTGCCCCCGGTCGCGTCCAGGTGCCGCTTCAGGCCCGCCAGCACCGCCGCCAGCGCGCCACCGGCCGACCCGGACCTCGGCTGCCTCGGCGCGGTCAGCTCCTCGGCGCAGCGCACCGCGCCCCGGTCGGTCAGCTCGTGCGCGAACCCCCGGCCCACCTTCGCGCTCGTCACCAGGCCCAGCCCGTTGAGCCGCCGCCTGGCCGCCCCGTCCAGGGTGAACCCGGCGACCTCCCGCAGCTGCGGGTTGGTCAGCTCGCGGGCCTCAGCCATGAGCACGAGCAGCACCGCCCGCTCGTGCGGGGTCAGCCGCTCCTCGATCACACGTCCCCCTGTGCTCGCCGAACTTCCGTGGTTGATCGCGCCGAACCGGCCGTCCGTTACCGGGCGCTGCTCCACGCGGACCTGTCGGCCCCGGCCCGCCCGGTCATAGGCTCGTTCGGGTGCCGCACCCGTGTTCGCACAGCGCACAGGAGGTCGGATGGCCGTTCTCACGTCCCTCGCCGACGGCGTCGAGGAGGTGGTGCGCGACGGGGACACCACAGCTTTCGAGGGGTTCACGCACCTGATCCCGTTCGAGGCGGGCAACGAGGCCATCAGGCAGGGCCGCCGCGACCTCACCCTGGTGCGGATGACCCCCGACGTGATCTACGACCGGATGATCGGCGCGGGCTGCGCGCGCAAGCTCGTGTTCTCCTGGGGCGGCAACCCCGGAGTGGGCTCGCTGCACCGGTTCCGCGACGCCGTCGAGCACGGCTGGCCCGCGCCGCTGGAGCTGGAGGAGCACAGCCACGCGGGCATGGCCAACCGGTACGCCGCCGCCGCGTCCGGGCTGCCGTTCGCGGTGCTGCGCGGGTACGCGGGCACGGACCTGGTGGGGCGCACGGACAGCATCCGGACCGTGACCTGCCCGTTCACCGGCGAGGTGCTCGCGGCGGTGTCCGCGCTGCGGCTCGACAGCGCGGTCGTGCACGCCCAGCGCGCCGACCGGGAGGGCAACGTGCAGTACTGGGGGATCACCGGCGTGCAGAAGGAGGCGGTGCTCGCCGCGGAGCGGTCGCTGGTGACCGTGGAGGAGGTCGTGGACGAGCTGGAGCCGGTGCCCGGCGCGGTCGTGCTGCCGCACTGGGTGGTCGACCGGGTCGCCGTCGTGCCGGGCGGGGCGCACCCGTCGTACGCGCACGGCTACTCCACCCGCGACAACGCGGCGTACTCCGAGTGGGACGCGATCAGCCGCAGCCGCGAGGAGTTCTCCCGCTGGTGGGGAGGACTGCGGTGAGCGGGCACACCTCGGACGAGATGGTGACGGTCGCCGCCGCGCGGGCGCTGCGCGACGGCGCGGTGTGCTTCGTCGGCATCGGGCTGCCCAGCACCGCGGCCAACCTGGCGCGGCGCACCCACGCGCCCGACCTGGTGCTGGTGTACGAGTCCGGCACGATCGGCGCGAAACCGGACGTGCTGCCGCTGTCCATCGGCGACGGGGTGCTCGCCGAGACCGCGGTGAGCGTGATCGGGGTGCCGGAGGTGTTCAACTACTGGTTGCAGCCCGGCCGGATCGACGTCGGGTTCCTCGGGGCCGCGCAGGTCGACCGGTTCGCGAACATCAACACCACGGCGGTGGGGGACTACGCCTCGCCGTCGGTGCGGCTGCCGGGGGCGGGCGGGGCTCCGGAGATCGCGGCGTCGTGCGGGGAGGTCGTGGTGGTGGTGCGGCAGAGCCCGCGGGTGTTCGTGGAGCGGGTCGACTTCGTCACCTCGTTCGGGCACGGGTCGGGGCCGGGCGAGCGGGAGCGGCTCGGGCTCACCGGGGCCGGGCCGCAGGTGGTGATCACCGACCTCGGGGTGCTGCGGCCGGACCCGCGGACGTGCGAGCTGGTGCTGACGGCGTTGCACCCCGGGGTGGACGTGGCGACCGCGCGCGAGCGGACCGGGTGGGAGCTGCGGGTGGCCGACGACCTGGAGGAGAGCGCGCCGCCGAGCGGGGAGGAGCTGGCGGTGCTGCGGGAGCTGGTCGCGCGCAAGGGCGGGTGAGCGGGCCTGCCGCCTGGGCGCACGGGCGCACGGGCGGAGCCGAGACGTCGAGTCGACCGAGAGGGGCCGCGTTGCCGAGCACGACGATCCCCGCGTACCGGCGGGACCCGGAGTCCCAGCCGCCCGTGGACTTCCCCGCGTACCGCTCGAACGCCCTGCGCGCCCCGCGCAGACCGCTCGCGCTCCTGCCGCAGCGGCTCACCGAGGTCACCGGGCCGCTGCTCGGCGCGGACCGGGTGGGGGAGTTCGACCACGACCTCACCGCCGGGCACGCGGGCGAGCCGCTGGGGCAGCGGATCACGGTGTCCGGGCGGGTGCTCGACGGGGACGGGCGGCCGGTGGCGGGCGCGCTGGTGGAGGTGTGGCAGGCCAACGCGTCCGGCCGCTACCGGCACGACGCCGACCGGCACCCCGCGCCGCTCGACCCGAACTTCACCGGGGTCGGGCGGTGCGTCACCGACCCGGTTGGCGCGTACTCGTTCACCACCGTCCGGCCGGGCGCGTACCCGTGGCGCAACCACGACAACGCCTGGCGGCCCGCGCACATCCACTTCTCGCTGTTCGGGCGGGCGTTCACCCAGCGGCTGATCACCCAGGTGTACTTCCCCGGCGACCCGCTGCTGCCGCTGGACCCGGTGTTCAACTCGGTGCGCGACGAGGCGGCGCGCGCCGCGCTGGTGGCCGCGTTCGACCTGGGCAGCACGGTTCCCGAGCGCTCGCTGGGCTACCGGTGGGACGTGGTGCTGCGCGGCGAGAACCCCACGCCGCTGGG
>NZ_JBQGCX010000018.1:0-2046 GCF_052038725.1 Actinosynnema sp. | reverse complement strand
GATCCGCGCGGTGGAGAAGTTCGACTACACCAAGGGCTACAAGTTCTCGACGTACGCGACGTGGTGGATCCGCCAGGCGATCACCCGCGCGATGGCCGACCAGGCCCGCACCATCCGCATCCCGGTGCACATGGTCGAGGTGATCAACAAGCTCGCCCGCGTCCAGCGCCAGATGCTGCAGGACCTCGGCCGCGAGCCCACCCCGGAGGAGCTCGCCAAGGAGCTCGACATGACCCCCCAGAAGGTCATCGAGGTCCAGAAGTACGGGCGCGAGCCGATCTCGCTGCACACGCCCCACGGCGAGGACGGCGACTCCGAGTTCGGGGACCTGATCGAGGACTCCGAGGCGATCGTCCCGGCCGACGCGGTCAGCTTCACCCTGCTGCAGGAGCAGCTGCACGCCGTCCTCGACACGCTCTCGGAGCGCGAGGCCGGGGTCGTGTCGATGCGGTTCGGCCTCACCGACGGCCAGCCGAAGACCCTCGACGAGATCGGCAAGGTCTACGGCGTCACGCGCGAGCGCATCCGCCAGATCGAGTCGAAGACGATGGCGAAGCTGCGTCACCCGTCGCGCTCGCAGGTTCTGCGCGACTATCTGGACTGAGCCTGTCCCTGTCCTGCGGCTGTTCTTGCAGGTCAGAGTGGGTTTCGCGGTGGATCTGAGCGACACGCTACACCCGCACAGCGCTCCTGGTCCAGATATCAACTAGGCTGGGTGCGTGCCCAGCAGACCAACGAACTCGGTGTCGGCAGACCTCACGGTCGCCGACGCCGAGTCGCTTTCTGCCTCCTGGATGCTCGCCCTGCGCGCCGAGCGCAAGTCCGAGCAGACCCTCAAGATCTACGGCGAGGGCGTGCGCCAGTACCTGCTGTGGTGCACCGCCCAGCACGCCGCGCCGATGGACCGCGCGAGCCTCAACGGCTGGGTCGCCTCCCTGCTCGAGGCCGGCCTGGCCGGCTCCACCGCCCGGGCCCGCCAGCTCGCGGTGCGCCGCTTCTCGGACTGGCTCAGCACCGAGGGTGAGATCGACGCCGACCCCTTCCTCGGCATCAAGGCGCCCAAGCTCGACGAGACCGTCATCGAGCCGCTGAGCGACGACCAGCTCCGCGCCCTGGTCAAGGCGTGCCAGCCACCCAAGGGCGCCGACGCGAAGGTCGCGCTGCGGTTCCGCCGCGACGAGGCGATGGTGCGCCTGATGATGGAGACCGGCATGCGCGCGGGGGAGTGCGTGGCCCTCGAACTGGCCGACATCGACCTGGCCAAGCAGACCGCGATCGTGCGCCGCGGCAAGGGCGGAAAGGGCCGCACGGTCCCCTTCGGTCCCGACGCCGCCCTCGCGCTCGACCGCTACCTGCGCCAACGCCGACACCACCGCCTCGCCGAGTCCACCGCCCTGTGGCTGGGCGACCGCGGCAAGCGGTTCTCCTACGACGCCCTGCACAAGAGTCTCGGCGAGCGCGCCCAGGCCGCCGGCATCGAGGGCTTCCACCCGCACCGCCTGCGCCATACCGCGGCCCACCGCTGGCTCGCCGCCGGAGGATCCGAGGGCGGACTCATGGCCGTCGCCGGCTGGACCCGCCCCGACATGCTCATGCGCTACACCAAGGCCCAGGCCGCCGCCCGCGCCGCTGACGAGGCCCGCAAGCTGAACCTCGGGGAGCTGTAGTCGACCGTCCGGCGCGCGGATCTTGCAGGGCCTGCAACAACCTGGCACGGGCCTCCGACAAGTTGTCCCTCTACCCCTTGCGCTGGCTTCTCACCGCTCCCTCGGCCTGCCCCTTGTGGATCGCCCTCCCGATGGTCTCGCTTCAACCCGACTGGTTGGTTGAACGCTGCCACCTCGCGGACTTCTACTTGGGAGAAGTCCGAGCCCCGGCCGTGAGTGATGGGCTGCCTGGCCAGCCATCCCGCCGCTCGGCTCTCGATCAACGACCGGGACACCAACCTTGGCTGGCCTGGACGTCGGCGGTGATCTGACTGGTGGCGCCGCGGGGTCGACACGCCGCCAACAGCGCTGTGCGCGACATCGGCCGCATAGCGCTGTA
>NZ_JBQGCX010000017.1:0-7107 GCF_052038725.1 Actinosynnema sp. | reverse complement strand
GGGGTACGCGGTGCTCTCGGCGGCGATGCGCGAGCCGGGCACCCAGGTGCTGAGCATCCAGAACATCATGCTCGGCGCGCACGGCATCCAGGTGTTCCCGGTGAAGTTCCGCTACTACACGGCGGAGCAGCTGGACGGGATGGCGGAGGACACCGGGTTCACCCTGGTCGAGCGGTGCGTGGACTGGGGCGCCTCCCCCTACGAGAAGGGCGACCTCAACCACGTGTCGGTGTTCGAGAAGCGCTGATCCGGGCGTTCTCCACACCGGAGGGCCCGCCCGCGCGCGGCGGACGGGCCCTCGCGAGCGCCCCGCTCAGCCCTGCGCCAGCAGGTCCCGCAGCGGGGTGCCTGCCTGGCCGGGGGTGGCGATCAGCAGCGCCAGCACCATGCACGCCACCACCACGGACCCGACCGCGATCAGCACCACCTCGGCCACGAGTTGCTTTCGCACCCCCGAGGCCGTGCCGCCGCTCAGGCGCGGCAGCGCGTTCGCCCTCCTGCGCTCACCAGGCCGGACGCCAGGGTGGCCGCGCCGATCAGGGGCGGGCTTCCTGGTGATCACCGGGCGCAGCAAGGAGATCCTGGTGACCAGCGGCGGCAAGAACGTCTCCCCCGCCGCGATCGAGGACCGCATCGGCGGCCACCCGCTGGTGGGCAACGCCGTGGTGGTGGGCGACGGGCGAAGCTGCGTCGCGGCGCTGCTGACCGTGGACCAGCAGCACTTCCCGGTGTGGAAGCGCACGGCGGGCAAGTCCGCGGAGGCGACGGTGGCGGACCTGGCAGGCGACCCGGACCTGCTGGCGGAGTTGCAGCGCGCGGTGGACCAGGGGAACCCGGCGGTGTCGCGGGCGGAGTCGGTGCGCAGGTTCCGGGTGCTGCCGGTGGAGTTCACCCGGGAGAACGGCTGCCTGACGCCGTCGCTGGAGGTGAAGCGGGACGTGGTGGTCCGGCGGTGGGCCGACGAGGTGGAGGCCTGCTACGCCGGGTGACTTTTGTGGGAAACCCTTGCGGGGCAGGGGTTTCCCACACCCCCTACCACCTGCGGCGCACGGTGGCCGCACCCCCGGTCACCAACGCGCCGGCCGGAACGTCCTTGGTGACCACCGCCCCCGCCCCCACCACCGAGTCACGCCCGATGGTCACCCCCGACAGCACGACGACCCCGACCTCAAGCCACACCCCGTCCTCCAGCACCACCGGCGCCTCCTCGGTGAACGCCCGCCGGTCCTCGGGCGGCACCGGGTGGTCGGAGGTGATCAGCGTGACGCGCGGCCCGAGCATCACACCACCGCCGATCCGCAACCCGCCCCGGTCGTAGAAGGTGCAGCCGTGGTTGACGAAGACGTCCTCCCCGAACTCGGTGCCCAGCCCGCAGTCGGTGTGGAAGGGCGGCAGGATCCGAACCGACTCCGGCAGCGGACGACCGAAGATCGCGGCGTGCAAGGCGGCGCGCTCCTCCGTGCTGTTGTACGGCAACGAGTTCAACCGCGAGGTGAGATCGGTGACCGCGAAGATCCGCTCGGCAGCACGGGCGAACTCGGGCCCGTGGACGTGGGTGCGCGCTCTTGGCAGGCTGCTCATGTGCCGATCCCACCAACGCCCCCGCCCGACGGACCAACAACCAACACGCCCACCGGCCACAACCGACGGTTGAGGCGCACTGGTGGACGTTGAGAGCGTGCGCGCCTTCGTAGCCGCCGCCGAGTCCGGCAGGCTGGGGGACGCGGCGGCCGAACTGGGCATCAGCCAGCAGGCGGTGTCCAAGCGGATCAGCGCGCTGGAGCGCGTGGTCGGCGTGCCCCTGTTCACCCGAACTCCGCGCGGCGTCCGGCCAACCCTGGACGGCGAGGTGTTCCTGCCGCACGCCAGGGCGGTGCTGCGAGCCGTCGAGCGGGCGGCCCGCTCAGTGCGACCGGACCACCGCGCGCTGCGCGTGGACGTGCCGAACCGCCGAACCGCCCCGTCCACCGCCCTCCGCGCCTTCCACACCGCCCACCCCGAAATACCCCTGGAGGTGGTGACTCTGCCGGAGAACCACCTGCTGGGCGCGCTGGAGGCGATACGCGCGGGCGCAGTCGACGCCTCGTTCCGCGCCGTCCCCCTGGCGCACGCGGACCTGCCGGACGACGTGCGCACCGCACGGGCAGTGGACAGCGCCCTGGAACTGCTCACCGGTCCCCAGCACCCGCTGGCCGACCACCAGGAGCTTGCTCCACCCGATCTGGCCGGGCACCGGGTGTGGGTGCCGGGAATCAGCAGGGGAACCGAGTGGGCGCGCTTCTACCGCGACCTGGCGGAGGAGTTCGCCCTGTCGATCGACGGCGCGGGCCCGCACTTCGGCGACGAGGCCCTCCTGGAACTGCTGGCGAACTCACCAACCCCGGCCACGCTAGTCGGCTCAGGTGACCACTACCTGTGGCCCGGGCACTACGACCTGCGCCGCCTCCCCCTGCGGAACCCGACCCCGGTGTACCCGCACCGCCTGCTCTGGTCGACGACGAACGACCACCCCGGTCTGGCGGACCTGCGCGCGTTCCTGAAAGCGGCCCACGAGCCGGTCCCGCACCCCCGGTGGGAACCAACCTGGGCTTAGACCTCCTTTCAGGATGAGCGGAGGCGGCGGCAGATCAGTGCGCGCACCAGGTTCAGGAAGCCTTGGTGAAGGCCGCCCCCGAGGGACGATCGACCGCTGGCTCAGGCTTCTCCGGTTGGCCGCGCTGCCGCGGTCGGCGAGCATCACAGCGGGCCGCCACCTCGGGCGTCCGGGTTCGCCGGTGCTGACCGCCACGACCAGCGGGTGACCTGCGCCGCCGACGGCGACTTGGTGTTTCGAGCCGGTCTTGCGCCGATCGAGTCGATCCTGTCCGCGACGTGCGACTCGGCGAGCATCACCCCGTGCAGGAATTGCCCGACCCCGCCCTCGGCCCATTTCAGCATCCTGTTGCGGCAGGTCGAACCGGAGCCGAACCCAGGTTCGGTGGCAGGTCGGCCCGCTCGATGCCGATGTGCAGCAGGAACAGGATCCCCTGAGGAGCTGTAAGCGTGGCCACTCGACTTCCAATCGGACTGGGCGGGCCTGCGCGCCTTCTTGACGGAGGGCCGCACGCCCCCAGGTAGGAACCCGCCCAGCCCTGGCTTGACCTCCAGATAGGTGGAGGTACCAGGCTGATCCCCGTGGACCGCAACGAGATCACCGAGTTCAGCGCGCTCGTCAGCCGCTTCTTCCGCGCCATGGACGCGCGGGAGTTCCCCGAGGGCTGGGCGGAGGACCACTTCACCGACGACATCAGCCTGTCCTCCCCGATCGGCTCCGCCCAGGGCATCACGGCGGTGGCCGCGCACGTGGAGGAGTCGGTCCACCGCTTCGCCCGCACCCAGCACACGTCCTCGGACTTGCTGGTGGACGAGGCGGAAGGCGTTGCGGTGACGTGGAACGCGCTCATGACGCACGTCCACCTGGACAGCACCCTGCGGTCGCGCGGCGCGGACGCGAACCCGATCTTCCAGGTCGGCGGCCACTGGCGGGCCGAACTGCGCCGCGCGCCCGAGGGCTGGCGGATCAGCGCCCTGTCCCACGAGGCGCTCTGGACGACGGGCCTGCCCCCGCTGCTGCCCGAGGGCGTCAAGCCGGTGGTGGCCGGGGACCACTAGGTCACTTCAGGTCACTTCCGGACGTGGCGGCCGGTCGAGCCGCCACCGGAGCCCCCCTGGACGCTGCCCGCCGCCACGCGCGTACTCGTGCACGGCGGCGCGCACCACCGCCAGGGGCAGCTCGGCGTTCGCCGGGAAGTCCCAGTCGAGCCCGATCATCAGGTACCGCACCGGCCCGCCCGTCCCCTCGCCGATCCACACCTCACCACCGTCGACGTGGCACAGCGCCCCCCGCCCGCGCGGCCCGTCCACACCCACGGTCAGCAGCGGCCCGGCCGGGTCGTCGCGGTCGAACAGCTGCGCCGCCACCGGCTCACCCCGGCGCACGAGTTCGTCCAGCACCCCGTCCACGTCCTGCGGCCCGCGCAGTTCCACGTCGACCGTCTGACCGGGGTAGTACCAGGCCACCAATTCCGTCACGTTCACTCCGACGTGGGCCACACCGCCACGGCAGAGTGAACCGCACAACATCTGGTACGCAGGTTCCACTCCATGTGGCACAGTGGCCCCGGAGCCGAAAGGCCCACGCGGCACCCCCGCACGCGCGCAGCACGCCGCGTCGCCGGGCGGAGGCCGTGGTGTGTATCTACCTGCCCCGTGTCACGGGGTAAGGCGGCACTGGTCCAGTCCCGCCTCGTGAAAGCACGTCACCATGACCACGCGTTCCGCCACCCTGCTCGACGAGTCCCCGCAGGCCCCTGCCGAGCCCCCCTCGGTCGCGCGCGCCGTGTTCGACTCCGCGGGCCCCTCCTTCTTCCCGCTGGCCCTCGTGGCCCGCTTCCCCTACGCCATGACCGTCGTCGGCGTGCTCACCCTGGTCGTCGCCGCGCGCGGCTCGATCAGCCTGGGCGGCCTCACCTCGGCGACCGCCGGGGTCGGCATGGCCGTGTTCGGGCCGCTGATCGGCGCGGCGGCCGACCGGTGGGGGCAGCGCCGGGTGCTGCTGGCCACCGGGGTCGCCACCAGCGCCGCGCTGACCGCGCTGGTGGTCCTGGCCTACTCGCCGCTGCCCCCGGCGGCGGTCCTGGTCGCGGCGTTCCTGGTCGGCGCGACCACCCCGCAGGTGCCGCCGATGTCGCGCAGCCGCCTGGTCGGCCTGGTCACCCGCCGCACCAGCGGTGGGACCCGGCCGAAGGCGGTCAACGCCGCGATGGCCTACGAGTCCGCCGCCGACGAGATGACGTTCGTCTTCGGGCCGACCCTCGTCGGCGTCCTCGCCGCCGCCTTCTCCCCCGCCGCCCCGATCATCGCCGCCGCCGCGCTGACCCTGGTGGCCGTGTGCCTGTTCGCCCTGCACCCGAGCGCGACCGCCGCTCAGCCCACCGCCGAAGAGCGGGTGACCCCCGACCCGGTGAGCGACCTGTTCCGCCCGTCACTGCTGGTGGTGCTGCTGGGCATCGTCGGCATCGGCCTGTTCTTCGGCTCGGTGCTGACCTCGCTGACCTCGTTCATGGCCGACCACGGCGACGCCGAGCAGGCCGGTCTGGTCTACGGCGCCATGGGCCTGGGCTCGGCGGTGTGCGCGCTGCTGGCCGGGATGCTCCCGCCCGCGTTCGCGCTGCGGGACCGCTGGCTGGTGTTCGCCGCGCTCGCGCTGACCGGCGCGATCGGCCTGAACCTGGCCACCTCGGTCCCGGTGGTCGCGCTCGCGCTGGCGGTGGCGGGCACGGGCGTCGGCCCGCTGCTGGTCACCCTGTACACGCTGGTCTCGGACCTGGCCCCGGTCGGCCGCAACGCCACGGTGATGACCATGGCGAGCACCGCGATCGTGATCGGCCAGGCCCCCGCCTCCAGCCTGACCGGCTACCTCGCCGAGGACAGCGGCACGGCGACCGCGCTGGTGATGCCCCTGGTGGCGGTGGCGGTGATCGTCTCGGCCGGGCTGCTCAACCGGTTCCGGTCGGCGACCGCGCGGGCCTGACGGGCGCGAAAACCACCTGCACCGCGGGCGGGGACGTCGAGCGGGTGGACGCGGTCAGCGGCTACCGCCTGCGGTCGCCGACCCACGACTCCCCGAACACGGCGTTCGACCTGGCCCAACCCCTGGTCGCCGGGATCGCGCACGCGGGTCCCCCGTGGCGCCTCGGGCACGGGAACCGGTGAACCGCCCGGAATTGTCGGACCCACTGCCTACGATGCCGCCGTGACCGACTTCGACGCACTGCGCAGCGACGGCTCCTGGCAGCTGACCACGACCGGTGACCGGATCACCGGTGCGGTGTTCCGGCTCGCGCCCAACCCGGACCGGCGGGCGCTGGTGGAGGCGCTGGGCGCCGACGCGTCCGACCCCGAGCAGTGGGAGTCGGTGCTGCTGGAGGCGTTCCTGACCGCCCCCGAGTCGGCGGACCTGACCGTACTGGAGCTGCACCTGACCGACTTCCACCACTCGGCGGCCCGCGCGGCGGCGGCGCTGGCCTCGCGCGGGCGGGAGCACCTGGTGGAGCTGCACCTCGGCCACGACTTCAAGCTCCTGTACGAGCACGCGACCACGTCGACCGGCCGCAGGTTCGACCCGCTGGAGAAGCTGAACGAGGGGTTCGCGAACGAGAGCGCGGTGGACCTGTGGTCCGCGCTGCCCGCGCTGCGCGCCCTGACGCTGCGGGGCGGACTGCTGCTGGACGACCTGGGCTCGACCACGGTCACCGACCTGCACGTGATCGGCGCGCCGTTCGCGATCGGCGCGCTGTTCCCCGACCGCGCGCCCGGCGTGGTGACCCTGACGGCGGAGATCGGTTACGACGTCTTCGGCGGCGTCTGCCCGGCGGGCCAGCTGGAGCTGCTGACCCCGGAGGGCTACCCGGCGCTGCGGCACCTGGACATCAGCCGGGCGGTGTTCGACGAGGCGGACGAGGAAGTGCTGGAGACCCTGGCGGAGCTGCCGCTGCTGCGGCAGTTGGAGACCCTGGACCTGGAGCTGGAGGAGGACGTCCCCGAGCGCCTCGCGCCCGCGTTCGCGCACCTGGAGCGAGGGCCGGAGGCGGGGTGAGCGCGGACCTGGCGCTGCTGGGCCGGGCGGCCGGGATGTTCGCGGTCACCAACATCGACGACCTGCTCCTGCTCGCGGTCTGCTTCGGCCAGGCGCGCGGCGACCGGCGGGCCGCGCTGCGCGTGGCCGCGGGCCAGTACCTGGGGTTCCTGGCGATCGTGGCCGTGGCCGTGGTCGGCGCGCTGGGCGCGGGCCTGCTGCCGGGGGCGGTGGTCCCGTACCTGGGGCTGCTGCCGCTGGCGCTGGGCGTGCGCGCGGCCCTGGCGACGTGGCGCGGGCGCGGGGCGGACGGGGAGGCGGAGGTAGCGACCGGCGCGGGCGTGGCGCAGGTCGCGGCCGTCACGTTCGCCAACGGCGGTGACAACATCGGCGTCTACGTGCCCGCGTTCGCGGTGGCGGGCGTGGCCGGGATGCTCGGCCACGTCGCGGTGTTCCTGGTCGGGGTGGCGGTGTGGCTGGCGGCGGGCTGG
>NZ_JBQGCX010000016.1:0-2188 GCF_052038725.1 Actinosynnema sp. | reverse complement strand
GGGGGGGGGGGGGGGCCCCCCCCCCCCCCCCCCCCCCCCCACCGCTGTCGTCGGCCCGGACCCGGCTGCCCGCGCGCCACGGGCGTGACGGCGTCGGGTGAGGCCGCCGCTGGCCCTGGGACGGCGCTGCGCGCCCCCTCGGACCCACCGGAGCCGCCCCACCGCTTACCCCCTTCCACCGGGTGGGGCGCGGTCGGTAATCCGGCGGCAATTCCTTCCCCCGTCCGGGCTAGCCAGGCCCGTGCGCCCGCCTCGCGCACGGGCCAAGGTGGGTGGCTGCGCGGATGACCGGGCCCCCGAACCGGATGTGGGAGAGATGCTGCGAAGCGACCTGATCCGTCCCCTGCCCGAACTGCTGCGCGAGCACGCGGCCGAGCGCGGCGCCCGCGTCGCCGTCCGCGACGCGCGCCGCGCCGTCACCTGGGTCGACCTGGAGCTGCGCACGCGCAGGCTGGCCGGGCACCTGGCCGCGCGCAGGCTGCTGCCCGGCGACCGCGCCGTGATCCTGCTGGGCAACCGGGTGGAGACCGTCGAGTGCTACCTGGCGCTGGTGCGGGCGGGCGCGGTGGGCGTGCCGCTGAACCCGGTGTCCACCGACGCCGAGCTGGGCGCCCTCCTCGACGACAGCGGCGCCCGGCTCGTCCTCACCGACGCCGCGCACGCCGACCAGCTCGCCGGGCTCCGCGCCACCCGGCCCGCGCTGGAGGTCGTGCACGTCGACCGGGACTACGAGGCGCTCGCGGGCGTTGACGCCCCGCTGCCCGCGCACGACGCGCTGGAGCTGGACGACCTGGCGTGGATGCTCTACACCTCCGGCACCACCGGCGCCCCCAAGGGCGTGCTGTCCACCCAGCGCAACTGCCTGTGGTCGGTGGCCGCCTGCTACGCGCCCGTGCTCGGCCTGACCCCGGACGACCGGGTGCTGTGGCCGCTGCCGCTGTTCCACAGCCTGTCGCACATCGCCGGGGTGCTGGCCACCACCGCCGTCGGCGCCACCACCCGCGTGGTCGACGGGCGCTCCCCGCAGGACGTGCTGGCCGCGCTGCACGAGGAGCGCTCCACGGTGCTCGCGGGCGTGCCCACGACCTACCACCACCTGGTGCGCGCTGCCGGTGAGCGCGGGTTCCTCGCGCCCGACCTGCGGGTCGGGCTGGTCGGCGGCGCGATCACCACGGCCGAGCTGCGGGCCGCCGTCGAGCAGCGGTTCGGCGTGCCGCTCATCGACGCCTACGGCAGCACCGAGACGTGCGGGTCGATCACCGTGAACTGGCCGACCGGGCCCAGGGTCGAGGGCTCCAGCGGCCTCCCGGTGCCGGGTCTGGCGGTGCGGCTGGTCGACCCGGACACCGGCCTGGACGCGCCGACCGGCGCGGAGGGCGAGGTGTGGGTGCGCGGGCCGAGCGTCATGGTCGGCTACCACAACCGGCCCGAGGCGACGGCCGCCGCGCTGCGCGACGGCTGGTACCGCACCGGCGACCTGGCGACCAGGGACGAGTCCGGGTTCCACGCGGTCACCGGGCGCATCGACGACGTCGTGGTCCGCGGCGGCGAGAAGGTGCACCCGGCGGAGGTGGAGGCGGTGCTGCGGGCCGTGCCGGGCGTCGCGGACGCCGCCGTGGTGGGCAGGCCGCACGACGTGCTGGGCGAGGTCCCGGTGGCGTTCCTGGTGCCGGGGGAGGGGTTCGACCCGGCGCGGGTGCTGGCGGTGTGCCGGGAGCGGCTGTCGTACCACAAGGTGCCCGAGGAGCTGTACCAGATCGAGTCGGTGCCGCGCACGGCCTCCGGGAAGATCACCCGGAGGGTGCTGCTGGACACGCCCGCGCGGTTGCGGGCGAGCGGTGAGCGGGGGGCGCTGTTCCGCACCGACTGGGTGCCGCTGGCCGCAGCGGCCGGTGGCGCGATCGCGCCCGGTGGCGCGACCGCGCCCGGTGCGGTGGCCGGGTCTGGTGCCGCGACCGCGTCCAGTGCTGTGACCGGTGCCGGTGCCGCGACCGGTCCTGCCCGTGCGACCACGCCCGCTGCTGCGACAGCGCCCGCGACCACGCCCGCCGAGGCGTCGACCCCGGTGGCGGCGGCACGGCCGGGCGGGCATCCGGTGGCCGTCACGGCGGAGCCCACCGCCCCGGCTCCCGGTGGCGCGCCGGTGGTGCTCGACCTGCGCGGCGACGACGCGCCCGCGCTGTCCGGT
>NZ_JBQGCX010000015.1:0-1513 GCF_052038725.1 Actinosynnema sp. | reverse complement strand
GAGTACTACTTCGTCGGCGTCGAGGAGGGGACGTACCGGGTCCGGGTGGTGCCGCCCTCGTACAAGGTGTTCACGAGGCCGAACGCGGGCACGCGCGGCGTGGACTCGGTGTTCGACCCGGTCACCGGGTTGAGCGAGCCGATGGTGGTGGAGATCGTGGACAGCGGGATCACCCAGGACCTGACCGTGGACGCCGGGCTGTTCCAGCGGGTCGAGGACCTGGCGGTCGCGCTCTCGGTGGACGCGCCGGAGCCGGTCGTGGGCGGGCAGGCCGAGCTGACCGCCGTGGTGGGCAACGCGGGAAGCGTGCCGGTGCCGGGCGCGCAGGTGACCGTGACGGTGCCCGAGGGGCTGGCGATCGGTCCGGTGGCGGGCGGGTGGACGTGCCCGGTGGTCGGGCGGGACGTGGTGTGCGGGACGCAGGAGCCGGTGGCGGCGGGCGCGGCGCTCCCGCCGGTGCGGATCACCGCGACGGCGGAGCGGGCCGGACCGGTGAGCCCGAGCGCGCGGGTGCGCCGGTACAACGGGAACGTGGACGACAACGCGGCCAACGACACCGCCACGACGACGGTCACGGCGCTCGCCCCGGCGGGGACGACAACGACGACCACACCAGCGCCGACCACCACTGCGGCTCCCCCGCCGGTCCCCCCGGCGATGGCCGACGGCGTCGGGCGGGCCGGGACGGGGCGGTCGGTGGGGGCGCTGGTCGCGGGCGGGTTCGGGCTGCTCCTGCTGGGGGTCGGCGCGCACGCGCTGTCCCGGCGGCGCGGGGGCGCCTGATCGGGTGGTGCGGCGGGGACCGGAGGCTCTCGGGCCCGGTGCGGCCGGTCAGAAGTCGAAGATCGAGCGCGTGGTCTTGTGCAGCACGCACTCGTCGCGGAACGCCTTGCTCCACTCGACGTAGGTCTCGTCGTACAGCCCGGTGATCGTCGCGACCAGCCGCCCGTACGTCGGCCTGCACAGCTCGCTGACGCGCTTGAGCTTGTTCATGTCGCCCCGGACCGAGTCGAGGTCGGCGCACGCGGACGCGCCCATCGGGTGGTAGGAGTTCGTCTCGTCGGCCGGGCAGCGCAGCCGGATCGCGCGGGACCAGGTCTGGTCCGCGCCGGACAGGGTCAGGGTGAACTCGCCGCTGCTGCGCGGTCTCGCGGTGCCCGGCGCGGCGGTGGCCTGGGGGACCGCGGTCATGGCGAGCACGAGGGCGCCGAGCACAGCGGCGCTGGTCGATCTGGGGAACACGAGGGGCCTCCCGTGCCTGGTCCTGGGGTGGACGGGCTGGTTGAGCGGATGTCTGAAGCATCCCCGTCCCCCTCAGCGCCGGGCACGCCGGCGGAACCCGCTTCCACCCGTGCGGGTGCGAATACCCGATGCGGTGACCCCGGTGAGCGTGTCCGTGCCCCCGGCCGGGGGAGCGGCCGGGAGCACGGTGGAACACGAGACGAGGTCACGAAACCGCAGGTGGCGGGGCCGGTCCCCGGCGCGGGGGCGCGCGCCGCCGGGGCGCCGGGGT
>NZ_JBQGCX010000014.1:0-2089 GCF_052038725.1 Actinosynnema sp. | reverse complement strand
TTGCCCATCGCACCCGACCGGAGGGTGTCTCCGCCGAGGCGGTCGTCCCGCGCCTGGACGCCGCGCTGGAGGAGTTCTTCGCGGCGCGCCCCGACGCCGGTCTCGCCCCCGAGCTGGTCGGGGAGATCAGCGAGCTGTCCGTCCTCGGCAAACGGGTCCGGCCGATCTTCGCCTGGTGCGGCTGGCTCGCGGCGGGCGGCGCGGAGACCGGCCCCGAGTCGGACGCCGTGGTGCGCGCGCTGGTCGCGCTGGAGCTGCTCCAGGTGTGCGCGCTGGTGCACGACGACGTGATGGACCGCTCCACCACCCGCAGGGGCCGGGCCGCCGCGCACGTGGCGTTCGCCGCGCGGCACCGCAGGCTGCGCTGGTCCGGCGACCCGAAGCACTACGGCGACTGCGCCGCGGTGCTGGTCGGGGACCTGGCGCTGGCCTGGTCGGACGACGCGATCGTCACCGCGGGCCTCGAACCCGCCGCGCTGTCGCGGGCGTGGGTGGCCTGGCAGGCGATGCGGGTGGAGATGATGGCCGGGCAGCACCTCGACCTGCTGGCGGGCGCCCGCCGCGAGGAGTCGCTGGAGCAGGCGCTGCGGGTCGCGGCGCTCAAGACCGCCGCCTACACCGTCGAGCGCCCGCTGCACCTGGGCGCGGCCATGGCGGGCGCGGAGCCGGAGCTCCTCGAGGCGCTGCGCTCGTTAGGGCGGGCCCTCGGCGTGGCGTTCCAGCTGCGCGACGACCTGCTCGGCGTGTTCGGCGACCCCGGCGTGACCGGCAAGCCGGTGGGCGACGACTTGCGCGAGGGCAAGCGCACCCCGCTGATGTCGATCGCGCTCGGCCTGGCCCGCAGCGCCGGGGACGACGCGGCGGCGGAGCTGCTGCGCGACTGCCTGGAGCGGCGGCCGGTGAACTACCGGGCGGTGGAGGCGGTGCTGGTGGAGACCGGCGCGGTGGCCACCGTCGAGAGCAAGATCACCGCGCTGGCGGCGAGCGCGGTGCGGGCCCTGGACGACGCGCCGGTGCGCCCCGAGGCCAGGTCGGCGCTGCTGCGCATGGCGGGCCGGGCCACCGACCGGCGCAGCTAGCGCGGTGGGTCGGTCCGGTCCGGCGCGCCCGGACGGGACCGGTCCGAGCTCGGGGTTTTTCCAGTCAACAGCGGTTCCCGGTCGCCGAAGGCGCGGCCGGGGTGAGCGGGAAGAGGTCTGATGGTCGCCGTGGTCAGGGGTCGCACCGATCGGGTCGTCGTGGTGGGCGCGGGACTCGCGGGGTTGTCCGCGGCGCTGCACCTGCGGGGCGCCGGGCACGAGGTGACCGTGGTGGAGCGCCTGGCGCACCCCGGCGGTCTGGCGGGCAGGCTGGACGTGTCGGGCTACCGGATCGACCCCGGCCCGACCGTGCTGACCATGCCCGAGCTGATCGACGAGGCGCTCGGCGCGGTCGGCCGCAAGCTCGACGAGCTGGTGGAGCTGCTGCCGCTGCACCCGGCGTACCGGGCGCGCTTCGCCGACGGCACCAGCCTGGACGTGCACACCGAGGCCGAGGCCATGCACCGGTCGATCACCGACTTCGCCGGTCCCGCCGAGGCCGACGGCTACCTGCGGCTGCGGGACTGGCTGGGCAAGCTCTACGAGGTGGAGCGCGAGCGGTTCATCGGGGCGAACTTCGACTCCCCGCTCGACCTGGTCGGCCCGGACCTGGTGCGGCTGGCCGCGCTCGGCGGCTTCTCCTCGCTGGAGCGCGGCGTCGGCAAGCACCTGGGCGACGAGCGGCTGCGCAGGGCGTTCACCTTCCAGGCGCTGTACGCGGGCGTCGCGCCCCGGCACGCGCTCGGCGCGTACGGCGTCATCGCCTACATGGACACCATCGCGGGCGTGTCGTTCCCGCGCGGCGGGATGCGCGCGGTGCCGCAGGCCATGGCGGACGCCGCCGAGGGCGCGGGCGTGCGGTTCCACTACGGCACGGCCGCGCTGCGCCTGGAGCGCGCGGGCGGGCGGGTGACCGCCGTGGTCACCGAGGACGGGCGGGTGCCGTGCGACGCGGTCGTGCTGGCGGCCGGGCCCGCGCTCAGCGCCGAGCTGCTGGCGGACGCGCCGCG
>NZ_JBQGCX010000013.1:0-3202 GCF_052038725.1 Actinosynnema sp. | reverse complement strand
CAGCAGCACGCCGCCGATGATCAGCGCGATCCCGGCCAGCTCCGGCAGCGGCGGGACGCGGCCGTCCCAGGCGAAGACGTAGACCAGCCCGGCGACCACCTGGATGACGACCAGCTGCCCGGCGATGGAGATCGGCACGAGCCCGGACGAGCGGTTCCACAGCACCGTCCCGACCCAGGAGACGAGCACGCCCAGCACCGCGCTGCCCGCCACCAGCGGGAGCAGCGCGTCGCCCGAGCCGACGCGCACGCCGCCGGAGAGCGCGGCGACCGGCAGGGCGAGCAGCGACAGGCCCAGCGTGCACACGCCCATGAGCGTCGACCAGCCGGTCGGCGAGATCTCGGGGTGGCGGCGCAGGAAGCTGGCGTTGGCGACCGCGTACGAGGTCCACAGCGCCAGCGCCACCAGCGCCGACCCGATGCCGATCGCCCAGTTGAGGCCGGAGCGGTCGCCGAGCGCGGTGTCCCAGTCGACCTCCACGAGGTTGACCAGCACCAGGCCGACGACGATGAACCCGAGCGGCAGCAGCAGGCGGGAGAACGGGAACTCCCTGCGCACCAGGTTGCCGGTCACCGCGACGGTCACCGGGAGCGTCCCGATGATCACCGTGGTGATGGGGGCCCCGGTGTGCGTGATGCCCTGCACCAGGAAGAAGTAGTAGCCCAGGTGCCCCGCGAAGGCGAACAGCGCCGCCGTGAGCCACACCCCCCGGTCGAGCCCGCGCATCCCCGCGCCCCGCGTGGCGAGCGCGATGCCGACCGACACCAGCCCGTAGACGAGGTACCGGCCCAGCGCGAGCGCGACGGAGTCGGAGTCCGGGAGCAGCACCGGCATCAGGAACGCCAGTCCCCAGAGCAGGTTCGCGCCGACGCCGCTCAGCACGCCGACCAGGATGGAGGGGTTGGGAGTGCTCATGTCCACCGTTTCTCGGGTTCTTCCGCCGCTCGGGCGCTAGCGCTTCACCGCTGGCCGACGCCGGGTCATCAGCGCCCGCATGAAGAGCCGCTGGAACTCGGCGGGCAGCGTCATGCGACCGGTGAGGGCCAGGTACCGCCGGCTCAGCTCGGGGTCCGCGCTGATGGTCTCGAACATCCTGCGCCGGGAGGTCTCGTCCTTGCCGACCAGCGAGTCGACGCAGATGCCCTCGGCGTGCGGGAGCAGGACCCGCGAGTAGCGCTCGCGGTACTCGGCGAGCCCCGCCTCGCGGTCGGCGCCGTCCAGCGACCGGTCGGCGAAGGAGTTCGCCAGCAGGTCGGCGGAGGCCAGCGCGAAGCCGCAGCCGACGCCGCTCATGGGGTCGAGCGAGAGCGCGGCGTCGCCGACGAACGGCACCGAGTCGACCACCGGCTCGCGCAGCAGGCTCGGGTAGTCGGTGTAGCCGAGCAGCCCGCCCTCGGGGACGGCGCCCGCCGTGGACGGCGCGTCGGGCAGGCCGTCGAAGTAGGCGAGGAACTCCCGCATCCTGCTGTCCGCGCCGCCCCAGCCCTCGACGCGCGCCTTGTCGGCGAACAGGACCAGCTGGGTCCGGCCGCCGGGGAGCGGGTAGGTGCAGGCCAGGTCGCGCTCGTGCATGACGAACACCGACCGCTGGTCGGCGCGGGTGGTGATGCCCGTGAAGTAGCCGAACAGGGCGGCGCGCTCGTTCGGGCGGCTCTCGGCGGGGTTGCCCAGCTCCTTGGCCAGCCGGGAGCGGCGGCCGTCGGCGGCGACCACCAGGCGGGCGCGGAAGCGGCGCGGGCCCCGGCCGCCGTCGGTGTCGGCGTTGGTCTCCAGGACCCAGTCCGGGCCGTCCCGGCCGATCGACTCGACGCCCGTGCCGTCCAGGTACTCGACGCCGTGGCGGCGCGCGGACTCGCGCAGGGCGGGGTCGAGCACCCGCCGCTCCAGGTTGAGCGCGTGCGCGCCGGGCTGGTCGGGGTCGTAGCTCAGCCCCGGTCCCTCCACGACGCCGCCGGGGGTGACGAACACGGCCTTGGTGCGCACGGACCACTCGGGGCCGTAGAGGTGCTCCAGGCCGAGGCCCGCCAGGAGCGGCACGGCGTGCGGCTGGATGAAGTGGGTGCACAGGCGCTTGTGGTGCCCGTCGTCCATGGTCTTGCGGTCCAGCAGCGCGACGCGGTGCCCCATCCGGCTGAAGCGGATCGCGGTGGCGCAGCCCGCGATGCTCCCCCCGACGACCACGACGTCCCAGTCCGACTCCGGTGTGCTGGTCGACTCCGGTGCGCTCACGACTCTCCCGCCCTCTTCTCGGTCCGGTGCCACGGGATCACGCGCCTAGCCCGCGCAGCCGCAGGCCGCGCCGGTGGGTTCGGACCGCCTGCCCGCGTGTCCCTCGGTGGGGTGGTTGTCCCGCTTCCACCAGTCGAGTCCGCCGATCAGCTCCTTGACCCGGAACCCGGCCGTGGCCAGCTTGACGGCGGTCTTGGTGGAGGCGTTGCAGCCGACGCCGTCGCAGTAGGCGACGTACAGCGGGGCCTTGGACAGCCCGGACAGCGACTCCTGGGAGATGGAGCGGTGCGGGACGCTGATCGCGCCGGGGATGTGCTCGTGCGCGTAGGACTCGCTGCCGCGGCCGTCGACCACGACGATGTCCTGGCCCGCGGCGAGCGCGTCCGCCAGGTCGGCGGAGTCGATCTCGTAGGCGAGCTTGTCCCGGTAGAAGTCGAGCTGGGAGCGCTGTTCGCCGGTCATCCCGGTCTCCTCCAGGGTCTGGGCCTCGGCGCCTGCCGCCGGTTCGGGGTCGGCCGCGAACTGGTCGGCGAGCGCGTACAGGTCGCCGAGGGTGCTGGGGGTGACCAGCGAGTCGGCGTACTCGCCGAGGTCGACGCCCGCGTCCTCCAGCAGCGCGACGAGCACGCCGATGGTGGTGAGCGAGTCGAGGCCGAGCACGCCCAGCGGCGCGTCGTCGGGCAGCGCCCCGAGGTCGACCGGTTTGCCCAGCGCGGCCTCCAGGTAGTCGGCGACCTTGTCCCTCACGTCGTCCTTCACCGGTGCTGACATGGCTCCACCTCACTCAATGGGCTCGACGGCGCCGTCGGGGGACAGCGCGAAGCGGTCGGAGTCGGATCGCCGGGCGGCGTCCGCCAGGCGGGTCAGCGCGTCCGCGCCGACCGGGACGGGCGAGCGGGCCAGCAGCGCGGGGCGCAGGTGGTCCGGCAGCAGGTCGTCCAGGCGGGCCGCCACGGCGTCGAGCGCCAGCGGG
>NZ_JBQGCX010000012.1:0-2080 GCF_052038725.1 Actinosynnema sp. | reverse complement strand
CCAGCTCGGTGCGGGAGCCGTCGGCGCCCACCTCGGCCTTGATGATCCTGGGCGGCACGCGCAGGCCGTCGTTGCCGATGGCCTGGTACATGCCGGTCATCTGCAGCAGGGTCATGTTGAGTCCCTGGCCGATGGGCAGGTTGCCGAACGTGGAGCCGGACCACTGCTGGCGCGGCGGCACCAGGCCCGCCTCCTCGCCGGGCAGGCCGGAGCCGGTGCGGGTGCCGAGGCCGAACTTGGTCAGCAGGTCGGCGAAGCGGTCCGCCCCGACCTGCTGGGCGGTCATCAGGGTGCCGACGTTGGAGGACTTGGCGAACACCCCGGTGAAGCTCATCTTCTGGGTGTCGTGCCAGGTGGCGTCCTTGATGGTGCGGTCGGCGACCTTGATGCTGCCGTCGACGGTGAGCACGCTGTCCGGCTGGTAGATGCCGTCCTCGATGGCCGCGGCGGCGGTGACGATCTTGTTGACCGAGCCGGGCTCGAAGTTCGCGCTGACCGCCGTGTTGCTGCGCTGGGCGTCGGTGGCGCGGCCGAAGTCGGTGGGGTCGAACGTCTTGTCGTTGGCCATGGCCAGGATCTCGCCGGTGGCGGTGTCGAGCACGACCGCCGACGCGCTGTCCGCGCCCGCCTTCCTGGCGTAGTCGGTGACCATGTTCTGCACCGCGTACTGGGTGTCCAGGTCGATGGTCAGCTCCAGGCTCTTGCCGGGAGTGGCCGGGGTGATCTCGCGGGAGCGGCCGGGGCCGGGGATGACGACGGTGTCGTTGCCCTGGACGGTGTCGACGATGCGGCGGCCGTTGGTGCCCGACAGCAGGTTGTTCTGCGAGTTCTCCAGCCCGAGCAGGCCCTGCGTGCCCGGCGGCTGCTGGTCCTTGCGCCAGTTCGCCGCGCCGACGATGTTGGAGGCCAGCTCGCCGTTGGGGTAGACGCGGACGGCGCGGCGCTCGAAGCCGACGTCGGCGTACCGCTCGCTGATCGCCTCGGCCTTGTCGGGCTCGACGCGGTCGGCGATCTCGGTGTAGCTGATGTCCTTGGTGAGCAGCGCGTAGACGGTGTCCGCGTCGGTCTTCTGGCCGGACACCTCGCGCCCGAGGGTCTTCTGGACGAACTCGGCGATCTCGCGGGCGCGCTCCTCGTAGCTCTGCAGCTCCGGGTTCTTCTTGACCTCCTCGTCCCACTTCTGGCGCATGAGGGCGGGCAGCACGTAGAGCGCGCGCGCCTCGATGCTGAACGCGAGCTGGTTGCCGTTGCGGTCGGTGATGGAGCCGCGCTCGGCCGGGATGTCGATCGGGGTGGCCCGCTGCCGCTCGGCCTGGGCGGAGAGCGCCTCCGCCTGGAAGCCCTGCACCTGCACGAGCTTGACGCCCGCGGCGAGCAGGGCGGCGATCAGCAGCACCCGGCCGACGGCGATCCTCAGGCGGCTGTTGGCGGCCTTCCCGCGCTTGGCGGGCACGGGCCTGCGGACGGACAACGGACGGCGCGCGGGCCTGCCGCGCGATGGCCCCGGCATGACTGACCTCCTGGGATCGTGCGCGCGGGCCGGTGGGCGGGCGCGCTCGTGGCGTCCGCCGGACGGCGGCGCTGCGGTGTTCGTGCCACGCGTCGCGGCGCGGCGCGTGCGGAAGGCGCCGGTGGCGCGGCGGGCGCTAACCCGCCGGACCACGACGCGCGCGTTCTCCGAACCCCTCCCGCTCGCGGAGCGGGAGGACGAACACCGGCCGGATCACCAGGCCGGGCAGCGGTCCCGCCCGACGCGCCCCCACGCGCGCGGACCGCACACCCCCGTGACAGCGCTGGGACGCCGAGGGCCCCCACGGCCCCGGTCGTCCCGGCCGCGCGCCCCCCGGCGCTCGACCGATCTCCCCGGAACCCCGTTCCGGGACACGTGCTCCCCCGCGGCGCCCCGGGTCGGGCGGTCCCGCCCGACCCGGCCCGAAAACGCCGAACCGCCGCGCCCACCCCGTGGACGCGGCCAACCCCTCTGTGCCACACCTGGTCCCCGCGCGCGTGCGGCCCGCGGCCACCGCGCGCCGGGGAGCGTCCGGCGCTAGCCCGGCGGCTGCTGCTGACCCTGCTGCTC
>NZ_JBQGCX010000011.1:0-6231 GCF_052038725.1 Actinosynnema sp. | reverse complement strand
CCAGCGCGCACGGTGAGGCCGCCACCAGCACCGTGATCGCGGGCACGAGCGGCTTCGCGCCCCGGTCGGCCAAGCGCTGCCCGACGCCCTTGCGCTCCTGGGCCTGCTCGACGACGTGCGCGATCCGGGCCGGCGAGGAGTCCGCCGCACAGGGTGTCCGCCGCCGCCTCGCGGGGTCACGCGGCCCGCAGCACGCGTCCGACATCCCTCACGCCTCAAAGGCGGCGCGCTCGCCCAGCACCGCGGTGACCAGCGCACGACCGCGCGCGGTGAGCGGGTGCATGACCAAGCGCCCGTCGCGCCGACCGGCGACCAGGCCCGCGACGCGCAGCTGCCGCAGGTGGTGCGAGACGAGGTTC
The DNA here is from genome assembly GCF_052038725.1 of Actinosynnema sp. Classification (NCBI taxonomy): domain Bacteria; kingdom Bacillati; phylum Actinomycetota; class Actinomycetes; order Pseudonocardiales; family Pseudonocardiaceae; genus Actinosynnema; species Actinosynnema sp. The sequence goes on along the minus strand of NZ_JBQGCX010000011.1, from coordinate 5,872 downwards.
TGCGCCTGGCCCACCACCCACGCCAGGTCGCAGGCGTCGCGCTCGTCGGTCACATCAACGAACTAATAGGGATCGACAGGAACGGGCAGCGCCCCTCGCCGTCCTGGTGGGCGTCCCGGCGCCGCACGGGTCGCCGCGCGCGAGCACCGGCTACCGCCCCGCCCCCACCTCCACCCCCGACCGCGCCCGGACCGGCCTGCGGCTGAGCAGGATCCCGCCGATCACCACCGCGCCGCCCGCGACCGTGTTCCACCCCACCGGCTCCGCCAGCAGCAGCGCGCCCAGCGCCGTCGACCACAGCGGCGTCACGTACGTGACCGTCGACGCCACCGTCGGCCCCGCCTCGCGGATCAGGTCGAAGTTGAGCACGTACGCGTACCCGGTGCCCACCGCGCCCAGCACCACCAGCGCCAGCACCACCGGCGCGCCCGGCAGCACGAGCGAGTCGGACAGCAGCGGCGCCGCCACGAGCAGCTGGAGCGTCGCGCAGGTGATCTGCGCCGCCGACAGCGCGCTCGCCCGGTGCGGCCCGCCGGTCAGGAACCGCCGGGTGTACGCGAACCCCGCGCCGTAGCAGGACGTCGCGGCCACGCAGGCCAGCCCGCCGACCAGCACGTCCCCCTCCCGCCCCCGCCACGCGCCCAGCAGCACCAGCACCCCCGCGAACCCCAGCAGCAGCCCCGCCAGCCTGGTCCACGTCACCCGCTCCCCCGGCGCCACCAGCAGCGCGAACGCCAGCGTCGCCAGCGGCGTGGTGGCGTTCAGCGCCCCGGCCAGCACCGAGTCCACCTTGGACTCGCCGAACGCCACCAGGGTGAACGGCACCGCGTTGAGCAGCACCGCGACCACGGCCGCGTGCCCCCACGTGCGCGCGTCGCGCGGGACGTCGGCGCGCTGCGCCAGGCAGATCAGCCACAGCGCCAGCGCCCCGAACAGGCAGCGCAGCAGCGCCACCTGCACCGGCGGCACGCCCGCGTCCACCGCGACCTTGATCAACGCGAAGCTGCTGCCCCAGATCGCGGACAGCAGCACGAACTTCCCGGTGGTCCCCACGCCGACGAGCATCACCCCGTGCCCCATCATGAGTCCAACAAGTGCCCGCCCGTCACCCATGAGAGGCGTTCATGGCCCTGAACTTCGCCCAGCTGCGGGCGTTCCTCGCCGTGGTCGACGAGGGCGGCTTCGGCGCCGCCGCCGACGCGCTCGGCCTGACCCAGTCGGCCGTCTCGCACGCGGTCGCCGCGCTGGAGCGCGTGCTCGGCCGCGCGGTGCTGTCCCGGCGCGGGCGCGCCGCGCCCACCGCGTTCGGCTCGGAGCTGCTCGCGCACGCCCGCAGCGCGGTCGCGGCGGCCACCGCGATCACCGACCTGGCCGAGCGCGACCGGGGCGGACCGCGCGGCACGGTCCGCATCGCCGCGCCGCCGACGGTGTGCCAGGGGCTGCTGCCCGAGCTGCTGGACCGGTGGCGCGCCGAGTTCCCCGGCGTGCAGGCGCGGGTGTTCGAGGGTGACGACGACGAGATCGACGAGTGGCTCGCGGACGGCACGGTCGACGTCGCGGTCCGGGTCGACCCGCCGCCGGGCGCGGGCGTGCTGCTGCGCGAGGACGCCTTCCACGCGCTGCTGCCCGCCGACCACCCGCTGGCCGGGCAGCCGGAGGTGGGGGTCGGCGAGCTGGCCGACGACCCGTTCCTGCTCTCGCGCGGCTGCTGCGAGCACCGGGTGCGGCAGGCCCACGCCGGTCACCCGTTCGCGCCCCGGCACCGGGTCAGGGAGCTGGGCACGCTGCTGGCGATGGTCCGCTCCGGCATGGGCGTGTCGCTCGTGCCCGGACTGGTCGGCGCGATGCTGCCGCCGGGGCTGGTGGTGGTGCCGCTGCGCGAGCCGGTGACCCGCAGGCTCGTGCTGACCGGCCCCGCCGACCGCGACTGGCACCCGGCGGTCACCGCGCTGGTGGACTCGGTCCGCGACGGCTGAACCCGGCCGCGCGAGGACGCGGCCGGGTTCATGTGGGGGCGGCCCGCCCCGCGCCGGGTCACGACGCGGGACGGGGCCGAATCCGTGGGTCCCTCAGTAGCGGAAGGAGTCGATCAGCTCGCGCAGCCGGGTGGACAGCCCGGCCAGGTCGCCCGCGGTCTGCTCGGCGGACTGGGCGGCCCGCTTGGTGTCGGCCGTGACGCCGACGACCTCGGCCAGCTGCCCGCTGATGCGCGTGGTGCCGCCTGCGGCGCGGTTCAGGTCCGCGGTCATGGACTGCGTGGTCGCGCTCTGCTCCTCCACCGCCGAGGCGATGGTGTTCTGGTAGTCGTTGATCTTCTCGATGACCGCGCCGATGCCCGAGATGGCCTCGACGGCGGCGCGCGTGTCGTGCTGGATGACCTCGGTGCGGCGGCCGATCTCCTCGGTGGCCTTCGCGGTCTCCTGCGCCAGGTCCTTGACCTCGCCCGCGACCACCGCGAAGCCCTTGCCGGACTCGCCCGCGCGGGCCGCCTCGATGGTGGCGTTCAGCGCCAGCAGGTTGGTCTGCTCGGCGATGGCGGTGATCACGGAGACCACGTTGCTGATCTCCACCGACGACGAGTCGAGCTTGGCCATGAGCTGGCGGGCCTCGGCGGCGGACTGCACGGCGTTCGCGGCGACCTGGGCGGCCTCGGCGGCGCTCATGGAGATCTCGCGGATCGCCGCGCCCATCTCCTCGGCGCCACCCGCCACGGCCTGCACGCCGTCGCTGACCTCGCCCGCGGCCGAGTCGATCTGGCCGACCCGGTCGGAGGCGCGGTCGACGCCGCCCGCCAGGTCGCGGCTGGTGCCCTGCAGCGCGGTGGAGCGCTCGGACAGCTCGCGGCTCGCGGCGGCGAGGGTCTGCACGGTGCCGCGCATCTTGGTGACGGCGGTGTGCACCGAGCGGGACATCTCACCGATCTCGTTGGAGCTGGTGTCGGCCTCGCGCTCGCTCAGGTCGCCGTCGGCCAGCGCGGTCACCACGTCCTGCAGCGCGCGCAGGCGGCGGGCCTGGACGCGGGACACGGCGAGCGCGAACCCGGCGGCCAGCAGCACGCCCGCGATCAGCACCAGGACGATCGCCAGGCGCGCGCTGGAGGCGGCGTCCTGGGCTGCGGTGGCGGCGGAGGTGGCGTGCTCCTGGGTGAGGGCGATGGCCTTGTCGAGGTTCTCCAGCGCCTTGGCCAGCGCCGGGTTCAGCGTGCTGCTGCGGAACGCCTCCCACTCGGCGATCTTGCCGTCGTTCTTCAGGGCGGAGGACTGCTTGCGCAGCTCCATGTAGTTCGCCCAGTCCGTCGCGAAGGTCGCCATGGCGGCGCGCTCGGCGTCGGTGACCGGCATGGTCGAGTACTCGTTCAGGCGGGTGGTGACCGCCTCGTAGTTCGTGGCCGACTCGGCGCCGTAGGCCTTGGCCTTCTCGGCGTCGGAGGCGGTGAGGTTGGACAGCGACGCCCAGCGGCCGTGCCAGATGAGCTGCTGCATGTCCTTGACGGCGGAGAGCGGCAGCAGCGCCTCCTGGTGGATCGCCTCGGCCTTCGTCGCGGTGTTGGACGTCTCCACGACCCCCACCGCGCCGATGGCGACCGCTACCCCCAGCGCCACTCCCGCCGAGGCCAGCAGGCCTCCCCTGATGCTCAGCGAACGCAACACCGGCTCCTCCTGTACCCGCTTATGACCTGTGCCACCGAGCTTCGGCACGGCGGGGGGCGGGCTGAGGGGTTTTCCGCGGAGATCCGGGTGAGCGTGGTCCGCGGGGATCAGGCCAGGTCGACCGGGCGGGCGCGGAGCTTGGCGGCGATCTCGGCGAGGGAGCGCTGCTCGTCGGCGGTGAGCGGGTCGAGCACCAGCTCGCGGACCGCGCGCAGGTGCGTGGGCGCGGCGGCCCGGACCACGGCGAACCCGGCGTCGGTGAGGGCGGCGAGGGTGTAGCGGCCGTCGGCCGGGTCGGGCGAGCGCTCGACCCAGCCGCGCTGCTCGAAGCGCTTGACGACGTTGGACAGGCGGGACAGGGAGCCGTTGGCGAGGTAGGCCAGCTCGCTCATCCGCAGGCGGCGGTCGGGGGCCTCGGAGATGTGGCTGAGGGTCAGGTACTCGAACAGGGTCAGCCCGGCCTCCTGCTGGAGCGGGGACTCCAGCCTGCCGGGGAGCAGGAGCACGAGGGAGACCAGGGCGGTCCAGGCCTCCTTCTCACCCGCGTCGAGCCAGCGGGGCTCCCAGACGACTTTCCCGTCGTCGTACCCGTTCGGGTTGCCAGGTCCCTGAGCTGCGGTTTCCCCGCTCTCCGAAGTCTCACCCGCCATGCCGGGAACTCTACCGACCCCGGATGACTTCACACGTGAACCAAAACAGTGGTAGTTTCACTTCAAGCGTGAACCCAACCAGTGACCAGCGATCGACAGGAGCCCTCTTCCATGAGCGCGACCTTCAGCGTGACCCCCGGTTACGGCGACCGGCAGCTCACGACCATGCGCTACAGCCAGGCGGTGCGCGTGGGCGACCGCGTCGAGACGTCGGGCCAGGGCGGCTGGGACGACGACTGGAACTTCCCGGAGTCCCTGGAAGCCGAGATCGTCCAGGCGTTCGACAACCTGGAGCGCACCCTGGCCGAGGCGGGCGCGACGTGGGCGGACGTGATCGCGGTGGACTCGTACCACGTGCCGGAGCCGGAGGCGGGGAACTTCCTCGGCGAGACCCACAACAGAGTGATGGTCGCCCAGTTCCACGCCCGCCTGGGCGACCGCGCCCCGATCTGGACGTCCCTGGGCGTGGCGGCGCTGGGCGCGCCGGGGATGCGCGTGGAGATCCGGGCGACGGCGGTGGTCAAGGGCGACTGAGGAGACGGCGCACCGATCCCGGCACCCAGGCGGGGCACTGCCGAGGCGGCCGGTGAGCCTTGGCCATGCCACTCGCCACCAGGAGGCAGCCATTCCCCCACCACGGCCACCACAGGTGGGGCACAGCCACCGCGCAGTGAGGTGACCTCAGCAAGGTGTCAGGAGGGTGATCCCGTGGCGTTCACAGCAGGCGGCAGACCGGTGTTCGCCGGGGGGCAGGCCAGTACCACGGCGACGATCCGGGTGAGTGCACGGGAGGGCTGGCGGTGTTGTGGCGCAAGGCTTTCCAGCGGCCGACCGCGAGGTGCGGTTCGGGGTGATCACGCCACCGTGACATCGGACTCTGCTCTAGGAGCTGTCTGAGGTTCGGATCTACCGGCCCTGTGGAGCACTGGTAGAACACGGGGTGTGGCGCGTTTCGCTCTGACCGATGCCGAGTGGGCGTTGATCGAGCCGCATCTGCCGGTGGCTGCGACCGGACCGTTGCCGCGTCGGGTGCGGGAGCGGTTCAACGGGATCCTGTGGCAGTTCCGCACCGGGCCGGGCTGGCGCGACGTGCCCAAGTGGTACGGGCCTTGGTCCACCGTCTACTCCCGGTTCGACGCCTGGGCGAAGGCGGGGGTGTTCCAGACGCTGGTGGACGCGCTGATCGCCGAGGCCGCCTCCCGAGGCGAGATCGGTCTGGAGTTGGTGAGCGTGGACTCCACGATCGTGCAGGCGCACCACGAATCGGCAGGGCTTGCGATCGCCGGGGAGACCCTCGACGCTCTGAAACAGGCGCTGACCGAGGAAAAAGGGGCTCCGTTGCCCACCCAGCGGAGCGTGCTGCGGGTGGTGCGCCGCAAGCAGCGCCGGACACCGCCGACGCGGGCACGTCTGCCGGTCGGGACCGTGCCGCCCTCCGGCGGCGGCGGAAGGCGCGGGCTGCGGCGGCCGAGCTCGACCGGATCCGAGTCCCCGGCCCGACCGGCCGCCACCGCGCCCGTCCGGGCGCGGTGGCCGCGGACAAGGCGTACTCCTGCAAGGCCAACCGGGCCT
>NZ_JBQGCX010000010.1:0-3287 GCF_052038725.1 Actinosynnema sp. | reverse complement strand
CGTGCGCGCCCAGACCCTGGCGCTGCGCTCGCGCGGCTTCGTCTCGGCCGCCCGCTCGCTGGGCGCGGGCCCGTGGCACGTGTTCCGCACCGAGCTGCTGCCCTACCTGTGGGGTCCGATCATCGTGGTCTCGACGCTGTCCATCCCCGGCAAGATCGGCCTGGAGGCCGCGCTGTCGTTCCTGGGCGTGGGCATCCCGCCGCCCACGCCCAGCTGGGGCCGGGTGATCAGCAGCGCGGTCAACTGGGTCGGCACCGACCCGATGTTCCTGGTGTTCCCCGGCGCGGCGCTGCTGCTGTCCACCTGGGCGTTCACCGTCCTGGGCGACGGCCTGCGCGACGAGCTCGACCCCCGGACGGCGGTGCGGGCCTGATGCGCACGACGCTGTTCGTCGGCAAGCGGGTGCTCAGCGCCCTGCTGGTGCTGTTCGCGGTCGCCCTGTTCACGTTCGCGGTGTTCTACCTGGTGCCCGCCGACCCGGCCGAGGCCGCGTGCGGCAGGCCGTGCACCGAGCAGAACCTGGCGCTGGCGCGCGAGTTCATGGGCTTCGGCGACCCGTGGTGGTCGCAGTTCGGGGACTTCCTCGGCGGCATCCTGGCCGGTCGCACGTTCGGGGTGGGCGCCACCTCGATCGAGTGCTCCGCGCCGTGCTTCGGCTACTCGTTCCAGCAGAACACCGACGTGGTTCAGCTGATCTGGGAGCGCCTTCCGGTGACGTTCTCGCTGGCGGTCGGCGCGGCGGCGCTGTGGTTCGCGGCGGGCGTGGGCACCGGTGTGCTGGCGGCGCTCAAGCGGGGCACGGCGGTGGACCGGATCGCGCTCGGCGCGTCGGTGGCCGGGGTGTCCGCGCCGGTCTACCTGACCGGCCTGCTCGGGCTGCTGCTGTTCGGCTTCACGCTCGACGTGGTCCCGGTCGGCGGGTACGTCGCGTTCACCGAGGACCCGGTCGACTGGCTGTGGCGGATGGTGCTGCCGTGGGCGGTGCTGGCGTTCGCGCACGCCGCCTACTACACCCGGCTCACCCGCACCCAGATGCTCGACGCGCTCGGCGAGGACTACGTGCGCACCGCCCGCGCCAAGGGCCTGACCGAGCGGGAGGTCGTCGGCAAGCACGCGCTGCGCAACGCCCTGCTGCCCGTGGTCACCCTGTTCGGCGTCGACCTGGGCGCGCTGCTCGGCGGCGCGGTGATCACCGAGCGGGTGTTCGGGCTGCCCGGCGCGGGCTCGCTGCTGGTGGACGCGGTCAACCAGCGCGACCTGCCGCTGCTGCTGGGCTGCACGCTCTTCGCCGCCGTGCTGATCGTGATCGCGAACGCGCTGATCGACCTCGGCTACGGCGCGCTCGACCCGCGAGCGCGCCTCACCTGACCGGGCGCCCGCCGGAGAGCCTGCCCCGGACCGCCGGGACGGGCGCCCCCAAGACCCCTGCTCCCCACTTCCCCGCTAGGAGAGAGAACCGCCATGACCAGAAGTCGGACCTCACGGGTGGTCGCCACGGCCACCGCACTCGTCGGCGCGCTCGCGCTGACCGCGTGCGGCGCCAACGACCAGCCCCAGCAGGGCGCGGCCGACCAGGCCAAGGCCGAGCGCGGGGGCGTGCTGCGCATCCTCGGCGAGAGCCAGTCGCTGAACTTCGACCCGGCCAAGAGCTCCTCGCTGCCGATCACCTCGCTCGCGCTGGTGCACCGCAGGCTCACCGGCTGGCTGAACGAGCCGGGCCAGGACGCGAAGGTCGTCCCCGACCTCGGCGACACCGGCAAGACCGACGACGGCGGCAAGACGTGGACCTTCACCCTCAAGGAGGGCCTGAAGTACGCGGACGGCACGCCCATCAAGGCCGATGACATCAAGTGGGGCGTCGAGCGCTCGTACGCGCCCGCGTTCTCCGGCGGCCTCGGCTACCACAAGCAGCTGATCGAGGGCGGCGCCGACTACCGGGGCCCGTTCGAGGGCCAGCGCCTCGACTCCATCAAGGTCCCGGACGACCGCACGATCGTGTTCACCCTGTCGCGGCCGTACGGCGACTGGCCGTGGGTGGCGAGCACCCCGGCGTTCGCGCCGGTGCCCAGCGGCAAGGGCGCCGAGGCCGACTACAGCGACCACGCGGTCGCGTCCGGCCCGTACAAGGTGGAGAAGTACCAGAAGGGCGTCGAGGCGCGCCTGGTGCGCAACGAGAACTGGGACTCGGCCACGGACGAGCTGCGCGGCGGCCTCCCGGACGAGATCCTGTTCCAGCTGGGCCAGGACACCTCGGTGATCTCGCAGCGGCTCACCGCCGACTCCGGTGACGACAAGTTCGCGTTCGGCTCCTCGTTCGTGTCCCCCGCGCAGCTCGCGCAGCTGGCGGGCAACCCGTCGGCCAAGCAGCGCCTGGTGACCTCGAAGACCGGCGCGCTCGCCTACCTGGCGCTCAACACCCAGAAGGCGCCGTTCGACAACCCCAAGGTGCGGCAGGCCGTGCAGTACGCGGTCGACAAGACCTCGTACCAGATCGCGTCGGCGGGCAACGCCGAGCTGGCCGGTGACGTCGCCACCACGCTGATCACCCAGGGCATCGCGGGCCGCGAGCAGTTCGACCTCTACCAGACCAAGCCGTCCGGCGACCCGGAGAAGGCCAAGTCGCTGCTGGCCGAGGCGGGCTTCCCGAACGGGATCTCGGGGCTGGAGTTCCTGGTGTCGCAGACCAACAACTACCCGGAGAAGGCCGAGGCGATCCAGGCCGCGCTGGTCAAGGCGGGCATCCAGTCCGAGATCCGGGTGCTGGAGAGCGACGCGTACACCGCCGAGTCGCGCGCGGACAACCCGAACTACGCGCTGACCCTGTCCTCGTGGCAGCCGGACTTCCCGAGCGCCAACGCGAACATCCAGCCGCTGTTCGACTCCCAGGAGATCGGCCAGGGCGGGTACAACCTGTCCCGCTACGACAACCCCGAGGTCGACAGGCTGATCGCCGAGGCCCAGGCCACCGTCGACCCGGTCGAGGCGGGCAAGAAGTGGGTGGAGCTGGACAAGAAGATCCTGGCCGACTCCCCCGTCGTGCCGCTGATCTACACCCGCAACTCGTTCCTGCACGGGTCCAAGGTCGCCGACTTCCGCATCGCCGACTTCCCCGCGTACCCGAACTACGCCCGAGTCGGGCTCCTGAAGTGACCGGGCCGCTGCTGGAGCTCGACGCCGTCGGCGTGGAGTTCACCGGCGGCGGCGCCACCACCGCGGCCCCCCGGGGGGGGGGGGCGGGCCCGGGGGGCGGGGGGGGGGGGGGCCGGGGGGGGGGGTTCCGGGGGGGG
>NZ_JBQGCX010000009.1:0-3682 GCF_052038725.1 Actinosynnema sp. | reverse complement strand
GTGTCGTCGTCGCCCCCCGCCCCGCCGCCCCCCCCCCGCCCCACCCTCCCGGTCCCGCGGTCGTGCGCGGCGCTCGGGCGGCCGGTGGGTCCACCTGGTCTACGTGGCACCAGCGCTGGCGATGTACGCCTTCTTCGTCCTCAAACCGCTTCTCGTCTCCGTCCAGTACTCCTTCTACGACTGGAACGGCATCGGTCCGGCGACGTGGGTCGGCACCGACAACTACCGGCGGGTCCTCACTGACCCCGACCAGCTGGCGATCATCGCGCACGCGTTCGAGCTGATCATCTTCTTCACGGTGATCCCGGTCGCCCTGGGGCTGCTCGCCGCCGCACTCATGCACCAGATGCCACAGGGGTCGTTCTCGACCGTGTCCCGCACGGTGCTCTTCATCCCCCAGGTGATCCCGCTCGTCGCGGCGGGCATCGTCTGGGACTGGGTCTACTCCAGCGACGGCGTCGCGAACCAGTTCCTGTCGGCCATCGGCCTCGGTGGGATCACCCGCCCCTGGCTGGCCGACTTCAACACCGCGCTCCCCGCGGTCGGGCTGATCGGGTCGTGGGTGATGCTCGGCCTCTGCACGCTCCTGCTGCTCACCGGGATCGGCAAGATCGACCCGGCGCTGTACGAAGCCGCGCGCATCGACGGCGCGAACCGGCTCCGGGAGTTCGTGCACGTCACCCTGCCGGGCCTGCGCCGTGAGATCGGCGTGTGCACCACGGTCACGATGATCGCGGCGCTGGCCAGCTTCGACATCATCTACATCTCCACGCAGGGTGGGCCCGGGCGCTCGACGATGGTCCCCGGCGTCGAGATCTACCGGCTCGCGTTCACCCAGCGCGAGATCGGCCAGGCCTCGGCGATGGCGGTCATCCTGATGGTCCTGGTGCTCGTCACGATCGTCCCCGTCCAACGGCTCACGCAGAGGAGCGACTCGTGACTGCGCCCGCTCGCAGCCAGGTGACGGGGCGCGCACTCCTCCTGCTCTTCATGGTGCTCACCCTGGTCCCGTTCGTCACGCTGTTCTCCACGGCGCTCCAGGAGCCCGGGACCATCCCCACCGGGGTCAGCTGGCCCTCGGACCCGCACTGGGGCAACTTCGCCGACGCCTGGCGGGTCGCCCACCTCGGCCCGCTCATCACGAGCAGTCTGCTGATCGTGCTCGGAGTCGTCCCGGTCTCCCTGGGACTGGCCGCGCTCGCCGGGTACGGGCTCGCGACACTGCGGGTGCCGTTCGGCAACGCGATCTTCCTGCTCTTCGTCCTCGGGCTCACCATCCCGTTCGAGTCGCTGATCACGCCGCTCTACTACCAGATGCAGCAGCTCGGCCTGCTGAACAGCCGATGGGCACTGATCCTCCCGCTCATCGCGATGTACATGCCGTTCGGTGTCTTCTGGATGCGCGCGCACTTCCTCGCCGTGCCGGCCGAGCTGACCGAGGCCGCGACGATCGACGGGGCCAGCGCCTGGCGCGCGTTCCTCCACATCCATCTGCCCCTCGCGCGGCCGGCCCTGTCGTCGTTGGCGATCCTGCTGTTCCTGTGGACCTGGAACCAGTTCGTCCTGGCGATCGTGATGGTCGACGACCCGCTCAAGCGCACCATGGCGGGCGCCCTGGGTGCCTTCCAGGGCCAGTACGGGACGGACATCGTCCTGCTCTCCGCGGGTGCCCTCCTGATCATGGCGCCCACCGTGCTCGTGTTCGTGGTCTTCCAACGGCAGTTCACCCAAGCCCTGCTCCAGGGCGCCGTGAAGGGCTGACCGACCTCTCTCGTACCACTCGTCCCGCACCTCCGTCGCCCGGCCGCCCGGCCCCTCGCGCCGGTCCGCCCAGCCAGCAAGGAACCCGATGCCGCAGTACGACCTTCCCGACCACGAGCTCCGCCACTACCGCACGCGGGCCACGGCGCCTGTTGACCTGGAGGCGTTCTGGTCCACGACCCTGGAGGAGTCCCGGGCTGCCTGGTGGGCCCCGAAGGCCGAGCTCGTGGAGGCCGGCCTGACGCTCGTCGAGGTCTACGACGTCTCGTTCAGCGGGTTCGGGGGCGACCCGGTCAGGGCGTGGTACCGGCGACCCGCCGGCGTCGAGGGCGACCTGCCGACGGTCGTGCGCTACCAGGGCTACACCGGTGGGCGCGGGCTGCCGCACCAGGCGGGGTTCCTGCCCCTCGCCGGCTACGCCACGCTCGAGATCGACAGCCGCGGTCAGGGCACCGGCGGCGGCTACGTGGGCGACACGCCGGACCCGCACGGCCACGGCCCGTCCTACCTCGGAGGCTTCATGACGCGCGGCGTGCTCGACAAGGACGACTACTACTTCCGCCGTCTCTACACCGACGCGGTGCTGGCCGTCGACGCCGCACGGGCGCTCCCCGGGGTCGCTGCCGACCGGATTGCCGTCCACGGGGTCAGCCAGGGTGGCGGCCTGGCCCTGGCGGTCGCGTCCCTCCGCACCGACCTGCGCGCCGTCATGGCCGACGTGCCGTTCCTGTGCGACTTCCCGCGTGCGATCACGCTTGCGACCGAGGGCCCCTACCTGGAGCTGGCGGGTTACCTGGCCAGCCACCGCGACCAGGTCGACGCTGTCCTGGCGACCCTCGGGTACTTCGACTGCGCGATCCTGACCGGCGCTGCGACGGCGCCGGCGCTGATGTCGGTCGCGCTGATGGACACGGTCTGCCCGCCGTCGACCGTCCATGCGGCCTACAACGCCTACGCGGGCCCCAAGGACCTGCGGACCTACCCCTTCAACGACCACGAGGGCGGGCAGTTCCACCAGGAGGCCGTGCAGCTGGAGTGGCTCGCCCGGCAGCTGGGCAGCGCTGACGCCTGACCCGCGGCCCGGCTGGGCCTGACCGGGACCTAGACCAGCTGGTCGAGCAGTCCCGTGTCGACGTCGTAGAGGAAGCCGCCGACGCGGGTGGTGTCGGGGACGAGCGGGTGCGAGCGCACCTTCTGCACGTCCTCGCGGAGGGCGGCCGCCTGGTCGGCGATGACGGGGAAGGGCTGCCACGAGGCGTCCTGGCCCGCGGAGGCGGCGACGCGCTCGCGCAGCTCGGCCTCGGTGTTGCTGGCGACCGCGCAGCGGGTGTGGGGGACGATCAGGACCCGTTCCACGTTCAGCAGGTGCACGGCCAGCACGAGGGCCTCCATGGCCTGCGGCGTGACCCGGCCACCCGGGTTGCGGAAGATCTTGGCGTCGCCGGGCTTGAGGCCCAGCATGCCGAGCGGATCGATCCGCGAGTCCATGCAGGTCACGATCGCGACGCCCGCATGGGCGACGCCGTCGAACCCGGCGAGGTCGAAGGAGGCCGCGAACTCACGGTTGGCGGCGAGCAGGTCGTCGAAGCCGTCCACGATCGGCGACGTTAGCGGACGATCATCCGGCCGCGCGCAGCAGGTCGCCGGTCGAGACGGCGCGGGTGGCCGCGCTGCGGAACAGGACCAGCGCGAGGACGCCGGCGACGACCGCGCACGCGGCAGCCCCGAGGAACACCGTCTGCTCCTGGGCGATGCCGGCGGTCTTGAGCAGCCGGGTGAACTCGGCGCACCGGGTCGAGTCGCCGCAGACCTCCCGTGCGGAGGGCACGTCGGCCTGCTCGGCGTAGTAGCGGCGCAGCCCGATGGTGGTCAGCGCCGAGATGCCGACGAGCATGCCGACCATGCGCGACACCACGACGAA
>NZ_JBQGCX010000008.1:0-1930 GCF_052038725.1 Actinosynnema sp. | reverse complement strand
CCCGGTCGCCGCGCGACGACCGGGACCGGGGGGTCTCACACCCAGACCTCTGGACCGCAGACCCCAGTGGCGAGGTTGCATATGTGGAAGTGCCGGAACGTGCCCTGCGGCGGGTAGAAGCTCCCACAGCCGCCCGCCGGGGTGGTGTAGTTGCCGCCCTTCTCCTGGCCGGCCACGATGGCGTAGGCGTAGTACACGCGGGTGGTCGAGCCGGAACCGGCGCACGCCGCGCCGCTGCCCGCGTTGACCGTGGCGCTCGAACCGGGGATCGTCGAGCTCGCCGCCTGCGCCGTCCCCGTCGCCGCGGTCAGCGCCAGGCCCAGGCTCAGGGCGGTGGTCAGCGCCGCCTTGCGGAGCAGGGCTCGGGTGTTCTTCTCCATCGTGCTCTCCTCGTCAGAACGGGTTGTGGCGGTGGTCGGTCGTTGCGGCGGAGGTCAGCAGGGATCGATGGTGCCGACCTGGTCCCACCCCATGCCGCTCGACTGCTCGGAGTAGGCGCCCGGCACGTCCCAGTGCGTGCCCCTCAGGTAGTTGATCCGCGCCCGCCTGCCCGGCGTCTGGTTGTTCTTCCACGACCCGTCGGTCGTGAACCACGGCATCGACAGCGCGTAGCGGCAGTCCTCGTACAGCAGGAGGTCGCCCTCGAAGTTCCTGAGGCTGTACGCGCAGAAGTTGTAGTAAGGGCAAGCGATTGCCCGTTCGTCCGGCCCAGCGAGCAGCAGCTCCACGCCCGGCGCCTCGATCCGGTCCGGCGCCACCCGCACGGCGTCGGGGCCGAGTGTCACCAGGTACGCCTCGGCTCTCGCTCGCAGGTCTCGCGCCTCGGCCGCCCCTGCCGTGCCGGGGAGCAGGGAGGCGATCAGGGCCAGAGCGGACAGCAGGCCGAGCGCCACCGCGATCAAGCGCTTGTGCTCCGCCACAGCTTCTCCTCCACCGTCGTGGCCCGCCTCGGTGACGGGTCCGGTGGACACGATGGGGCACCGGGTCGCCGCGATCCCGCCGCGTTTCGGCAATCGGCTGGTCAGCGGTCGTGCGGCGGCGGTGGGGAGGAGTAGGAACCGGGGCGGGGGTGGGGTCGTGTCGGTGGAGCTGCGCGTGCTCGGGCAGGTCGAGGTGCGGGTGGACGGCCGGGTGGTGCCGGTGGGGCACGCGCGGCAGCGGTGCGTGCTCGTGGCGCTGGTGGTGGAGGCGAACCGGGTGGTCCCGGTGGAGCGGCTGCTGGAGCGGGTGTGGGCGGATCGGGCTCCGCACAGAGCCCGGCAGGTGGTGGGCAACTACGTGTCGCGGTTGCGGCGCGCGCTGGCGGGTGAGGTGGTGATCGCGAGCCGGGGCGGCGGGTACGCGCTGGAGGTGGACCCGGACCTGGTCGACCTGCACCGGTTCCGGCGGCTCGTCGCGCGGGCGCGCGGCGGGGAGGTCGACGGGCTGGCCCTGCTGGAGGAGGCGGTCGGGTTGTGGCGCGGGGAGGCGTTCGGCGGGGTGGACACGCCGTGGATCGCCGCCGCCCGCGAAGGCCTGGAGCGGGAGCGGTTGGCCGCCGAGCTCGACCGCGTGGACCTGGCGCTCGCGCACGGCGGGCGGGGGGTGTCGTGCGCCGAGCTGGCCGAGCGGGCGGACGCGCACCCCTTGGACGAACGGGTCGCCGGGCAGCTGATGCTCGCCCTGTACCGCGATGGGCGCCAGGCCGAGGCGCTGCGGCGGTTCGACGGCATCCGCGCGCGGCTCGCCGACGAGGTCGGCGTCGATCCGGGGCGCCGGTTGCGCGAGCTGCACCTGCGGATGCTCGCCACCGATCGCGCGCTGGACGCGCCTGCCGCGCCGGACGTGCCCCGGCAACTGCCCGCGTCCCCGGTGCTCGCCGGACGCGTCGCCGAGCTGGCGCTGCTCGACCGGGCGCTCGCGGGAGCCTCCGGCACGCTGCTCGTCTCCG
>NZ_JBQGCX010000007.1:0-3922 GCF_052038725.1 Actinosynnema sp. | reverse complement strand
CGCTGTTGATCCGCCGGTAGAAGTCCTGCAGGAACGCGATGTCCGTGGCGTACATCTGCTCGACGACCCCGGCGTGCACCTCGGGCACCGAGCCCAGCCGCGTGATCACCTGGCTGAGCAGCACCACGCTCAGGTATCCGGGGTTCTCCTTGACCCGCAGGTCGATCTGCGGGCGCAGCTCGTCCCGCGCGGTCGCCAACCGCATCACGCCGTGCCGGTGCACCTGCCCGTCCTGGTCGACGTAGCCGCGCGGCAGCTCGAACTCGAACTCGGTGCGCAGCCTCGGCCCCCGGTCCCGGTCCTGCTGGTCCCACTGCCGGGAGGGGTCCGGCCGGGAGGAGGGCCCCTCGGAAGGGGCCCGCTCCGGCTGCCTGTCGGTGACCAGCTCGTCGAGCTGGTCGATCGCGATCGTCCGGCGCCTCATTCGACCTTGATCTCCTCGAACGTGAGGGTCACCTTCTCCGAGGCCGCGGTGGACTCGCCTGCCTTGAGCGAGGGGCCCTCCCAGCGGCTGGCCCACGCGTTCATCAGCTGCATCCGGCGCACCGTGTTGCCCTCGGTGTCCTTGATCTCGATGGTGACGTTCTGGCGGGCGGCGCTGACCGCCCCCTTCTCCAGGGTCTCGTTGAGCCACTTGGACAGCTCGTCGCTCTGGTCGAGGCCGCGGGTCAGCGTGACCTCGCCGCCCTTCTGCGCGCCGGGCTGCTTGCGGATCAGCGGCCTGCCGGTGGCGGTGACCTGGAAGACCTCGACCACGTCCTCCTCGACGGTCAGTCCGCTGACCTCCTGCAGCGACTCGACCGTGTAGCCGCCGAGCTGCACGCCGAAGATGTGTGTTGCGAGGGCGTCGCCTTCAGCCATTGCTGTGCTCACCTTTCTGCTTCACGCGCCACGCGGGGCGCGCGGGTCACTCGCTGACGAGGCTGGTGCTGTCGGAGAACTGCGCGAGCCGGAACACGACGAACTCGGCGGGCTTGACCGGCGCGACGCCGATCTCGCAGATGACCTGGCCGAGGTCGATCGACTCGGCCGGGTTGTTCTCCGCGTCGCACTTGACGTAGAACGCCTCGGCCGGGGTGCGGCCGAACAGCGCGCCCTGCCGCCACTGCTCGGTGAGGAACGCGGTGATGTTGCGCCGGATGCTGGACCACAGCCGGTCGTCGTTCGGCTCGAACACCACCCACTGGGTGCCGATCAGGATCGACTCCTCCAGGTAGTTGAAGAGCCTGCGCACGTTCAGGTAGCGCCACGCCGGGTCGGAGGACACCGTGCGGGCGCCCCAGATCCGGATGCCGCGACCGGCGAAGGCGCGGATGCAGTTGACGCCGATGGGGTTCAGCAGGTCCTGCTCGGACTTGCTGATCCCGGTCTCCAGGTCGACCGCGCCGCGCAGCACCTCGTTGGCGGGGGCCTTGTGCACGCCGCGCTCGGCGTCGCTGCGACCCCACACGCCGGCGACGTGCCCGGACGGCGGGACGAAGGTGTTGCGCCCGCTGGACGGGTCGAACACCTTGATCCACGGGTAGTACAGGGTGGCGAAGTTCGAGTCGTAGCCCGCTTCCTCCAGCCGCCAGGTCCGCACCCGCTGCGGGGTCAGGCCGGGAGGGGCGTCGAGCACGGCGACCCGGTCGCCCATCTGCTCGCAGTGCGAGATGACCGCGAGCTGCACGGTCTTCACGCCCTCCAGGTCGATCTGGCCGCGCTGGTAGGAGCTCATCAGGTCGGGCACCGCGACCATGGTGACCGCGTCGACGCTCTCCAGCCCGCCGAACCCGGTGCGGGCCTCGGCGTCGCCCAGGTACTCCTGCGGGTCGATCCGCGCGGGCACGCCGGCCGAGGACGCCGGGGCGGTCGCGCCGGGCAGCGCCACGGTCTGCTTGTCGGGCTTGGCGAGCGCGCCGCTGGGCTGCTCGACCACCTCCACCAGCCGGGAGCGCTCGGCGAGCTGGGTGGCGACGTAGTTCTTGGCGTTCTTGCGGATGGACACGTCGTGCGTCTCCACGACCCGGTTCCCCTGGCGCACCAGGAGCTTGAACCGGTCGTCGGGCGGGTTCTCCCCGTCGGCGTCGGCCACCTCGACGGACACCTCGCCGCCCGCGTCGGGCAGCGCCCGCACGGTCAGCGCCCCCAACCGCACCGGCTCGGCCTTCGGCGGCTCGGCGCTCTCCTGCCGCTCCCCGCCGACCCGCACCACGTAGGCGGAGCCGCCGCCGTTGGAGAAGTAGCCGTAGACGGCGTGCGGCAGGTAGGCGTCCTCGGTGAAACCGCCGAACAGCTGGACGAACTGGTTCCAGTTGGCGACCAGCGTGGGCCGGTGGAACGGTCCGCGCTCGGCGAAGCCGACGAAGGCCGCGACGGCGGTTCCCACGCCCTCGATCGGCCGGGCGCCGGACTGGACCTCCTCCACGTACACGCCGGGCGAGAGGTACTGCGGCATGTTCGCTCCTTCGTTCTCTTCTGGCGCTCCCCGTCCCGACGGCGCTGGCGCCCGGTGACGTTCCGCTCTGGCTCCCCCAGCCTGTCCCCCGCGGGCGCGCGGGGGCAGGACCGCCGGTCCACGGCCGGGTGCACCCCGGTTGCCTGATCGGGCAACGGCTCCACGGCCGCGCCCTCGTCCGCGCACGCGACAGGGCACGGGGCAGGGCACGGGGCAGGGCACGATCTGGGCGCGCGTCAGCACCCCGCCACTGGCGGGGTGGTCGGGAAAGGGGAGCACCGCGCCGGAAGGCGGGCGGGCGGGGCCCAGCGCGGTCGTCACGGCCGCGCCGGGCGCGCGCTCAGCCCAGGTTCGCCCAGTGCCCGAACTCGCTGTCCAGCACGAGCCTGCCGAGCTTGCCGTACTCGCGGCGCACCGCCGTGACCAGGTCGGCCATCCGCAGCGGCCGGTCGGCCTCGGCCGCCAGGTAGGCGGCCGTCACCGCGCAGGCCCGGATCGAACCGCCCGCCAGCTCGAACCGCTCGGCGCAGAACCCCAGGTCCACGTCCGGGTCTCGGGGCAGCACGCGGCCGAGGCAGCGGTCCCACAGCAGCAGCCGGTGCGCGGCGTCCGGCTCGGGGAAGTCCGCGATCACGTCGATGCGCCGGGTGAACGCCTCGTCCACGTTGGACCTCAGGTTCGTGGTCAGCACCGCGATCCCGTCGAAGGACTCCATGCGCTGCAACAGGTACGCCGACTCCATGTTCGCGTGCCGGTCGTGCGAGCTGCGCACCTCGGAGCGCTTGCCGAACACCGCGTCCGCCTCGTCGAACAGCAGCACGCCGTGCACCCCGGCGGCCTCGGTGAAGATCCGCTCCAGGTTCTTCTCGGTCTCGCCGACGTACTTGTCCACCACGGTCGACAGGTCCACCACGTACAGGTCGACGCCGAGCGCGGCGGCGACCACCTCGGCGGACATGGTCTTGCCGGTTCCGGAGCCGC
Organism: Actinosynnema sp.; assembly: GCF_052038725.1. Classification (NCBI taxonomy): domain Bacteria; kingdom Bacillati; phylum Actinomycetota; class Actinomycetes; order Pseudonocardiales; family Pseudonocardiaceae; genus Actinosynnema; species Actinosynnema sp. The sequence goes on along the minus strand of NZ_JBQGCX010000007.1, from coordinate 504 downwards.
CCGCGAACAGCGCGACCACGCCGCGCCCGCGACCGCCTCCGGGCCGCATCCCCCACTGGCCGAGCACCCGGTCGCGGTGCCGGGCGCGCACGACCAGCTCGGTGAGCTGCCGCCGGGTCGGCTCGGGCAGCACGAGGTCGTCCCAGCCGACGGCGGGCACGACCCTGCGGGCCAGCCGGTCGAGCCCGGCGGCGTTGCGGGCGCGCACCCCGGCGCCCAGGTGCTCCTGCCGCACCGGGCCGCCGTCGAGCGCGGCGAGCCCGGTGGCGACGGCGACGGCGTGCCCGACCTCGTCGTCGCCGAGCCGGTAGGCGGCGAGCGCGGCCAGGTCGAGCCCGGCGAGGTCGAGCCCGGCCGCGGGGCTGCCGCCGAGCGCGCGCTCCCAGCGGCGGGCCAGCTGGTCCGGGTCGGATCCGGGCGCCTGCACCGGGACGGCGGGCCGGGTCGTCCACCTCGGGTCCCAGTGGGCGGCGCCGTGCAGCAGCAGCGGGACGCCCTCGGCGA
>NZ_JBQGCX010000006.1:0-8112 GCF_052038725.1 Actinosynnema sp. | reverse complement strand
GCGGGCGTCCAGGTGCTGGTGTTCGTCCTCGCCGGGGCCCGCCGCGCGCTCGCCGGACTGGTCGAGTCCGGCGACCTCCCGAAGGTGCGCGGCCGGTGGACCCCGCACCTGGCCGCCTCCGGGCTCGCCCTGGTCGCGGTGCTCGCGCTCACCCCGACCCAGGCGCTCGCCGTCGGCGCGTGCGCCTCCCTGTTCCACGGCTGCTTCACCAGCGCCGCCACCAGGGTCATGCTCCAGGACGACGGGGGAGGCGCCGCGCGCGCCGCCTGCCTGGGCCTCGGCCTGTCGGTGCTGCTCGCCATGGGCGCCCCCGCCGACGCGCTCGCCGTCGTGGGCGCCGCGCTCGCCCTCGGCACGGGCCTGCTCGGGTACGCCGCCCACACCGGGGCCAAGCGCGCCGCCGCCCGCGCCGAGAGCACTGCGGAGAGCAGGGACGACGGTGTCCTGAGACCCCGGTGAGAGCTACTGTCTCCAGCATGACCACACCGCCGCCGTTCACCGTCGACCCCAACGCCGGGCCCGCCACCCAGGACTACCTGGCCGAAGCGCTCGCGAACCCCGGCTTCGGCCAGCACTTCACCGACCACATGGTCGTGATCGACTGGAACCGGGCGGACGGCTGGCACGACGCGGCGGTGCGCGGCTACGCCCCCATCGCCCTCGACCCGGCGGCGATGGTCCTGCACTACGGCCAGGCGATCTTCGAGGGCCTCAAGGCCTACCGGCAGCCCGACGGGACCATCGCGTCCTTCCGGCCCGAGGCCAACGCCGAGCGCTTCCGCGCCTCCGCCCGCCGCATCGCCATGCCGGAACTGCCCGACGAGCTGTTCCTCGCCTCGTTGAGCGAACTGCTGGCCGTCGACTCCCGCTGGGTCCCCGAGGGCGGCAGCGAGTCCTCCCTCTACCTGCGGCCGTTCATGTTCTCCACCGAGCGCGGCCTCGGCGTCCGCCCGGCGGGCGAGTACCGCTACCTGCTCATCGCCTCCCCGGCGGGCTCCTACTTCACCGGCGGCCTCAAGCCCGTCACGGTGTGGCTGTCCACCGAGTACGTGCGCGCCGCCCCCGGCGGCACCGGCGCGGCCAAGTTCGCGGGCAACTACGCCGCCTCCCTCGTCGCCCAGGCCCAAGCCGCCGACCAGGGCTGCGACCAGGTCGTGTGGCTCGACGCGACCGAGCGCAAGTGGGTCGAGGAGATGGGCGGGATGAACCTGTTCTTCGTCCTCGGCTCCGGCGCGGACGCCCGCGTCGTCACCCCCGAGCTGTCCGGCTCCCTGCTCGCGGGCATCACCCGCGACTCGCTCCTCCAGCTCGCCGAGGACTTCGGGCTGGGCGTCGAGGAGCGCAGGTTCTCCACCGACGTGTGGCGGGATAAGGCCGCCAGCGGCGAGCTGACCGAGGTCTTCGCCTGCGGCACCGCCGCCGTCATCACCCCCGTCGGCCACGTCAAGCACGACGGCGGCGAGTTCAGCGTCTCCGGCGGCGCCACCGGCGAGGTCACCATGAAGCTCCGCGACCACCTCACCGGCATCCAGCAGGGCCGCGTCGCCGACCCCCACGGCTGGATGACCAAGCTCCTCTAGACCTCGGCTTCCGCTGCGGGCCGGCAGCGCGACCGGCCCACAGCGGTGGTCTAGCCGAAGGAGCAGACCACCAGCACGCACAAGGTCGCCGCCTCGCAAGCCGCGCCCAGCACGTCACCGGTGACCCCGCCGAACCTGCGGCGGGTGTGCCCGACCAGCACCAGCACCACGGCCGCCGCGAGCGCCACGCCCAGCGGGCCGCGCCACGGGTCCACCAGCGCCCCCGCCGCCGCCAGCGCCAACCACCAGGCCACCACCACACCCGTCGACTGCGAACCCGCGACCAGCGCGCCCAACCCCTCGGGCCGCGCCGCGGGCACACCCCGCGCGCAGCACAGCACGAACGCCGCCCGCCCCGCCGTCAACGCCAGCACGACCGCGCCCCAGGACACCGCGCCCAGCGCGACCGCCTCCGCGCCCAGCACCACGATCAGCGCCACCACGCCGAACGGGCCGGCGCCACCGTCCCTCATCACGGCCAGCGCCCGCTCCGGCGGCCCGTAGCAGCCGAGGCCGTCCGCCGTGTCCGCCAGCCCGTCCAGGTGCATCCCGCGCGTGGCCAGCCCGAGCCCGCCCACCACGAGCAGCCCCGCCAGCAGCGGCGGCGCGCCCAGCGCGGACAACCCGAGCAGCACCACCGCCGCCACCGCGCCCAGCAGCACGCCCACCAGCGGAGCCGCCGTGATCGCCCGGCGCGCGACCCGGCGGTCCACGTCGTCGACCCGCACCGGCAGCACGGTGAGCCAGGACAGCGCGAGCCTCACGACCGGCGCTCCTCTGCGGCGGCGCGCCCGGTCACGCGGGGCCCGCGACGCCCGCGCCGTCGAACGTCGCCATCTCCGCCAGCACCCGCGTGGCCATCACGACCAGCGGCAGCGCCGCCACCGCGCCCGAGCCCTCGCCCAGCCGCATCCCGAAGTCCAGCAGCGGCTCGAGGCCCAGGTGCCCCAGCGCGATCGCGTGCGCGGGCTCCGCCGAGCGGTGCCCGGCCACCCACCACTCGCGCGCGCCCGGCGCCAGCTCCTCCGCGACCACCGCCGCCGCGCCGCTCACCACGCCGTCCAGCACCACCGGGGTGCGCCGCACCGCCGCCTGCGCCAGGAAACCCGCCATCGCCGCGATGTCCGCGCCCGACGCCACCGCCAGCAGCCGCACCGGGTCGCCGGTGTGCGGGCGGGCCCGGCGCAGGGCGTCGCGGATCGCGGCGGTCTTGCGCATCCAGCCGTTGTCGTCCACGCCCGTGCCCCGGCCGACCGCCGCGACCGGCTCGGTGCCGGTCAGCGCGGCCACCAGCACCGCCGCCGGGGTGGTGTTGCCGATGCCCATGTCGCCCGCGATGAGCAGGTCGGCCCCGCCGTCCACCTCGTCGTCGGCGAGCCTGCGGCCCAGCTCGATCGCGCGCTCGGTCTCGTCCTGGGTGAGCGCGTCCTCGCGGTCGATCGAGCCCGAGCTCCGCCGGATCTTGTCGTCGCCGACGGCCGTGTCCGAGTCCACCGCCACGTCCACCACGCGCACGGTCGCGCCCGCGACGTTGGCCAGCACGTTCACCGCCGCGCCGCCGGTGAGGAAGTTCGCCACCATCTGCCCGGTGACCTCGCTCGGGTAGGCCGACACGCCGTGCCGCGCCACCCCGTGGTCACCCGCGAACACCAGCACCCTCGGCCGGGTGAACGGGCGGGGCGGGCACTGGCCCTGGCAGGCCGCGACCCACGCGCCGAGGTCCTCCAGCCTGCCGAGCGACCCGACCGGCTTGGTCAGCGCCGCGTGGCGGGCGACGGCCTCCAGGCGCGCGCTCTCACTGGGGGCCTCCACGGGCGGGAACTCGATGGTCACCGACTACCTCCGGCTTCGCGCAGTCGCAGTGGGATTCCGGCGACGACCAGGGTCACCTCGTCGCAGACCTCGGCCAGCCGCGCGTTGAGCGAGCCGAGGTGGTCGCGGAAGAGCCTGCCAGAGCGGGTGGGCGGCACGACACCGAGGCCGACCTCCGCGGACACCAGGACCAGGCGGAACGTGACCGCCGCCACGGCGGCCACCAGCGCGGCGCACTCGGCCTCGACCTCGTCCGCGCCGCCGCCCTCCCAGGCGTTCGCGTCGTCGAGCACGTTGGTGAGCCAGGTCGCCAGGTCGTCGACGATCACCGGGCCGGTCAGCGACGGCAGCAGCGCGGGCAGGCCGGAGGGGACCTCGGCGGTGTGCCACGAGGCGGGGCGGGAGCGCACGTGCCGGGCGATCCGGGCGTCCCAGTCGGGGTCGTCGGGGTAGCGCCGGGCGGTCGCGACGTAGGTGGCGTCGGGACTGGTCAGCAGGCCCTCGGCGTGCGCGGACTTGCCCGAGCGGGTGCCGCCGAGCACCAGTGTCCGAAGAGTCACAGCATTCCACCCGACGAGTGAGGACGTTTAGCCTGACCGGGGGACCGTACCGGGACTGAGGAGGCGGCCGTGGACTACCGCTGGCGGTACCAGGACGAGCGGGGCGGCGAGGTCGACGGGCCGCTGGCGGCGTTCCGCGGGCAGGGCGAGGCCGAGGAGTGGCTGACGGCCCGGTGGCGGGAGCTGCGGGCGGCCGGGGTGGCGGCGGTGACGCTGCTGCGCAGCGAGTCCGAGGTGTACGGGCCGCTGGTGCTGACCGGGCCGGGCTGAGCCGGACTGGGCCGGACTGGGCCGGGCGGCCCTGGTGGGGGCCGCCCGGCGCGTCACGGCTCTGCCGGTGGTGCGGTCCTACGGGGCCTTGGTCAGGCCGGGGTTGCTCTCCACGACGCCCTCGAGCACGGCGTCGATCTTCTCCAGCAGCTCGGGCTCCAGCTTCACGCCCGCGGCCTTCACGTTGTCGGTGACCTGCTCGGGGCGGGACGCGCCGATGATCGCCGAGGCCACGTTCGGGTTCTGCAGCACCCAGGCGACGGCGAGCTGCGCCATGGTCAGCCCGGCCTCCTCGGCGAGCGGCTTGAGCTTCTGGACCTTCTCCAGCACCTCGTCGCGCATGAACGAGGAGATCGCCTTGGAGCCGGACTCGTCGGCCGCGCGCGAGCCCGCGGGCGCCTGCTGGCCGGGCAGGTACTTGCCGGTCAGGACGCCCTGGGCGACCGGGGACCAGACGATCTGGGACAGGCCCTCGCGCTCGGAGGTCGGGACGACCTGCGGCTCGATGACGCGCCACAGCATCGAGTACTGGGGCTGGTTGGAGATGAAGGGGACCTTCAGCTCGCGGGCCAGCGCGGCGCCGCGCGCGATCTGCTCGGCGCTCCACTCGGAGACGCCGATGTAGAGGGCCTTGCCGGAGCGGACGACGTCGGCGAACGCCGTCATCGTCTCCTCGAGCGGGACGGTCTGGTCGAAGCGGTGGGCCTGGTAGAGGTCCACGTAGTCGGTGCCGAGGCGCTCCAAGGAGGCGTCGATCGACTCCATGATGTGCTTGCGGCCGAGGCCCTTGTCGTTCGGGCCCTTGGGCCCAGTGGGCCAGAAGACCTTCGTGAAGATCTCCAACGAGGCCCGCCGCTCACCCTTGAGCGCCCGCCCGAGCACGGCCTCCGCCTTGGTGTTGGCGTAGACGTCGGCGGTGTCGAACGTGGTGATGCCCGCGTCGAGCGCGGCGCGGACGCACGCGAGCGCCTGCTCCTCCTCGACCTGCGACCCGTGGGTGAGCCAGTTGCCGTACGAGATCTCGCTGATGTTGAGGCCGCTGCGGCCGAGGCGTCGGAACTCCATGGTGGGCAGCCTAGTACGAAGTCTTTCGGCTAGCTAACGATGTTGAGGAGGGGGTGGTCGGCGGGGATGCGGGAGTTGTGGGCCAGGTAGGCCGCGAGGACGGTGCGGACCACGTCCAGGGGGACCTCCTGGTCGGCCGGGATGTCGGTCGCGTTGGCCACCAGGTCGTAGACCACCGTGCCAGTCGTCCCAGCCCGGCCTCGCGTGGCGCGCATCGGGTTGTCGTGCACCTGGACGAAGCCCCGGTCGTCGCCGATGCCCGCGTACGCGGTCGGGGAGCCCCAGGGGTCGGCCGCGTCGCTGATCTCGACGATGCTGGGGCACGGGTGCCCGGTCGACCGCTCCCGCACGCGCTCCACCAGCGCGTCGAGGTCCTGCTGGGTCTCGATCAGGACCGGGTTCGAGCCCGTCTCGTGGTCGAAGATCGCGCTCAACGTGGCCACGGTGGCTTCCGCCCTCCGGTGAAGGTCCGCTCGTACCCGTTGCTCCCGTGGACCGTGAGGGAGCTCCCTGCGGGCAGCACCACGCCGATCAGGTTCTCGCAGCCCCACACCAGCGGGCAGGGGATGTTGTTGATTACGACGGTGGCGTGCTCGATGTTGTTGCGCCGCATGTGCGCGGCCAACTTTATCTCCACGTGCATCGCCACGAAGGGCATCCCCGGACGTGGGTAGCCCTCCTGGCGGAGCGCCTCGTAGGCGGCCTGCGCGTCCGGCCCCTCGCCGCTGATCAGCTCCTGCGCGGCGCCCCGACCGGTGAACCACCAGCCGTGCGTCTTGGCACTGGTGTTCGGGACCACGGGAGGAGGGAGCCGCTCGGCCAGCTCGTCGACCCGCTCAGACCGGTTCGCGCACGGGGAAGCGCGTTCCCCGCCTGAGGTCCCGAGCGCCGCGATGATCCGGCGCACCGCCCCCAGCGCCGCGTCCAGGTCCCGGCCCACCACGCGGTCCGCGTCGTGCGCCACCTCGCGGAACGCCGCGGCGGCGGTCACCACGTCGGTCTGGCCGCTGCCCGCGCCCGCCGCCTCCACCAGTTCGGCGGCCTCCGCCGCCAGGTCCGCCGCCTGCGCCAGGCACGCCTGCGCCCCGGCCGCGACCTCCGCGACCCGGCCGAGCGCCGCCCCGACGTCCCCGAGCGAAGGCATGGCCGCACCCGCTGGTCAGCAGTGGTGAACCCGTCGCCTCAAGGTATCGCCGCGCACCCCCACCGCACGGGTGAAGCCCGGAAACCGACAGCGGGCCGCCTCCCCGAGGAGGCGGCCCGCCGCGGCGAGGTGCCGGGGTGTCAGTCGATCTTCGTGCCCGGACCCACGCGCGGCTTCGGGACGCGGAGCTTGCGGAGCTGGCTCGCCCGGATGAAGGAGTACCAGCCGACCGACAGGCCGCCGATCTTCTCCTTCGGGAACTTCGCCCGCACGCGCTTGGTCACCGTCACGCCGAGGATCACGCCCTCGACGATCATCGCCAGCAGCATGAACGAGGTCGCCAGGGTCGCGTACTGCTGCACCACCAGCGACGGCACCAGCAGCGCCACGAACACCAGGATGGCCAGCGGCATGAACAGGCCCATGAGGTTGCGCCTGGAGTCGATCACGTCCCGGATGTACGCCTTCACGGGACCGCGGTCGCGCGGCAGCAGGTACTTGTCGTCGCCCGCCATCATCCGCTCGCGGCGGAGCGCGGCGGCGGCGCGGCGCTCCTCCTTGCTGGTCTTGCTCTGCCGCATCCGCTTGAGCGCCTCGCGCTGCGTCTTCGGCGGCGGCGCGACGGGGCCCCGGCGCTTGGTCTCGGCCTCCCGCCGCTTGGGCGTGGGCCTGCCCTTGCCGGGCGTGCGCCCCGGCTCGGGGGTGCCGCTCACCTCCACCGGGATCTCCTCGGCGGTGCTCTCGGCGGCTTCGTCGGCGTTGCGGCGCAGGAACCTCACGACGCCTAGGGTAGGAGATGACCGGTTTCACCCCCTTCGCAAGGTGCGAATCGTGATGGGGAACCGGGTGCTGGACGGGGCAGCGTGAGCCAGGGGTGAGCCCCGGACGGGCGGGAACAGCCCCGCGGGCGAGCGCGTTCAGTGGGCAGGGCGTGCCGCTCGCCACCGGCGGGCGTCACACGTTCGTGAGATGTCGGAACCTGCCGTGACCAGCCCTCCCCGACCTCCCGCCCAGCTCAGCGCGACGACCGCCCCCGCGGCCCGCGACCACCCGCCGAGACGCCGGTCGCAGCCCCGGTCGAGCACCCCCTCGCCTGTGCGACGATGGGTGCTGGAACAAAGCGGGCACCAGTCGTGTTCGCAGGGGAATAGACGCCCGCAAAGGACCTCTGTAGGGAGAGCCATGACGACCGCTCAGGATTCAGCAGTCCCGACGCCCGACGCCCCGCCCACGCACGGTGTCACCCTGACCGACGCGGCGGCCTCGAAGGCCAAGGCGCTGCTCGACCAGGAGGGTCGCGACGACATGCACCTGCGCATCGCCGTGCAGCCGGGTGGCTGCGCCGGCCTGCGCTACCAGCTGTTCTTCGACGAGCGCAGCCTCGACGGCGACGCCCTCCGCGACTTCGAGGGCCTCAAGGTCGCCGTCGACCGGATGAGCGCCCCGTACGTCGAGGGCGCCGTCATCGACTTCGTCGACACCATCGAGAAGCAGGGCTTCACGATCGACAACCCCAACGCGGGCGGGTCCTGCGCCTGCGGCGACTCGTTCCACTGATCGACCGCCCTCAGGCGGAGCAACGGCCCCGGGCCCCCCACCGGGGGGGGCCGGGGGCGGTGGCGGGGTGGGGGGCGTGCGGCGGCGGCCGCGCGCGGGCGGGGCGGGCGGGGGGGCGGCCCCA
>NZ_JBQGCX010000005.1:0-1956 GCF_052038725.1 Actinosynnema sp. | reverse complement strand
CGGACGGCCCCTACGGCGTCGCGGTCGGCCCGGACGGCGCGATCTGGTTCACCGAGGTCGGCGCGGGCAGGCTCGGCCGGATGACTACCGACGGCGAGCACACGCCCGTGCCGCTCAAGCTCTCCCCGTGCGCGCCGACCGTGCTCACCGCCACCGACGACGCCCTCTGGTTCACCGACTTCCGCCACCACCGCCTCGGCCGCACCACCCCCGCCGGGCGCACCACCACCGTCGACCTGCCCGGCGCGGGCCCGTACGGGGTGACCGGCGGCCCGGACGGCGCGGTGTGGTGCACCGCCGCCACCACCGGCCGGATCGGCCGGATCGAGGGTGGCCGCGCCACCTGGTTCGACCTGCCCGCGGGCAGCTTCCCCGCCATGATCACCACCGGCCCGGACGGGGCGCTCTGGTGCACCCTCAACCAGGCGGGCGCGATCGCCAGGCTGGGCGTGGACGGCGACCTGCGCGTCCACCCGCTGCCCACCCCCGGCGCGGGCCCGGTCGGCATCACCGCCACCGCCGACGCGCTGTGGTTCACCGAGGTGCTCGCCGGGCGGATCGGCCGGATCACCCCGGACGGCGAGGTCACCGAGTTCGCGCTGCCCGACCCCGAGGCCCGCCCGCACGCCATCACCGAGGGCCCGGACGGGGCGCTGTGGTTCACCGAGTGGGCCACCGCCGCCGTCACCCGCATGAGCGTGGACGGCGAGCTGACCGGGACCGCCGCCCTGCCGCCCGGCAGCGAGCCGCACGGCATCGCGCTCGGCCCGGACGGCGCGCTGTGGACGGCCCTGGAATCCGGGGCCCTCGCCCGCGTCGAACCCTGACCCGCTTCCCGGCGGGCGAACAATCCTCGGCCGCCGGGAAAGGGCTGTCAACGGAGTTCGCGGATTTCACCTGAACCAGGTCGCGACGGGGTGAGGTGAATTCCCGCACGCACCACGCGCTGTTCCCCTTTTCGCGGCTTTGAGCTGGGCTGATGACTCTGCGGAGCGCTTTTTCCGATTACCCGCAGATATCCCCTCCGGTGTCGTCCCGCCCCCGCTCGGGCACTGTGGGGCGACGCCCGGTGCCGGCAACGTGAATCCCCGTCCGGACGGCCGCCCGAACACGGGCCGAGCCGAGGACGTTCGATCTCGGAGGGGAATTCCGACCATGAAAGAGCGATTCGCCAGACGCCTGCTCACCGCAACCGCGCTCGCCGTCGCCACCCTGCTGCCCGCCGCACCGGGCGCGGTGGCCGAGCCCGCCGACACCTCACCGGTCGTGGAAGCCGTCGCCCTGTCGTCCGCGCAGGGCGTGGGCAACAACGAGGACGGGCGGCTCGAGGTGTTCGCCCGAGGCGCGGACGGGGCGCTGTGGCACATCTGGCAGACCACGCCGAACGGCGCGTGGGGGAACTGGGCCAGCCTCGGCGGCTGGTTCACCGGGACGCCCGCCGTGGGCAGCAACGCCGACGGGCGGCTCGAGGTGTTCGTCCGCGGCGGCGACAACGCCCTGTGGCACACCTGGCAGACGGTCCCGAACGGCGGCTGGAGCGCGTGGTCGAGCCTGGGCGGCTACCTGACCTCGGACCCGGTGGTGGGCAGCAACGAGGACGGTCGGCTGGAGGTCTTCGCGCTCGGCGGGGAGAGCGCCCTGTGGCACATCTGGCAGACCGCGCCCAACAGCGGGTGGGGCGCCTGGTCCAGCCTCGGCGGCTACCTGACCTCGCCACCCGCCGTGGGCAACAACGCCGACGGGCGCTTGGAGGTGTTCGCGCGCGGTGGTGAGGGCGCGCTGTGGCACATCTGGCAGACCGCGCCGAACAGCACCTGGGGCGGCTGGTCGAGCCTGGGTGGTTATCTGACCTCGCCGCCCAGCGTGGGCAGCAACGAGGACGGTCGGCTGGAGGTGTTCGCCCTGGGCGGCGAGAGCGCGTTGTGGCACATCTGGCAGACGTCGCCGAACAGCACG
>NZ_JBQGCX010000004.1:0-1650 GCF_052038725.1 Actinosynnema sp. | reverse complement strand
GAAATCATCGTGACTCGTGATTCCAACTTATTCCGCAGGGGTGGGCGCGGCGGAGGACGCGGGGTCGGCCGCGCGCCACCGGGCCCACGCCCCCCTGGAGGCGGGCAGCTCGGGCCGGTCGAGGAGGTCGAGCACGAACCGGGCGCGTGGCTCGCGCCCGGCCAGCCCGCCGAGGCGCTCGCGCAGCTCGGGCCCGTCGACCCGCCGCGCCACGCGCGCGAACACCCAGTCCTTGCACCGGTAGGGCCGCTCCAGCGCGGCGACCACCAGCTCGACCCCCTCCCCTCCCCCAGGCACGCCGCGCCGCGCGAGGTCGAGCAGCAGGTGCCCCTTCGTCGTCCAGGCCGACCACTGGCTGGACGCGGGCGCGCCCCACTCGTCGGGGCAGCGGTTCTCCCACCGCAGGAACAGCACGGCGAACGGCCACAGCTCGGCGCGCGCGGCGTCGTCGGGCGCCTCGCGGAACGCGTCGACCAGCCCGTGGACGGTCCTCCCCCGCGCCTCCCGGTAGACGGCCCAGCAACGCCTCGCGACCGCGACCTCCCGCTCCCCCTCGTCCGCCCGGTGGGAGGACCTCCAGGCGGCGTGGCAGTCGAGCAGCGCGGCCTCGCAGCGCGCCACCAGCTCGCGGTGGCGCGCCAGGGCGCGGGCGCGGACGCGGTCACGGGGGTCGACCAGGTCGAACATCCACCGGCGGGAGAACGGGCGCATCCGGGCAGCGTGCTGCCGGTCGATTCCTGCCGCAAGTTCTTTTCAGCTTGCACTGAAGTGATCGTGTCTCGTGATTCCACTTATTCCGCTGGGCCGTCACGCCGAGTTGTGCTCGAATGGCCGACTGTGACCACCCTGGCCTACCCTCCCCCGCTCGACGACGGCGTCATCCGCGTGCGCCCGTGGCACGACGGGGACCTGCGGTGCGTCGAGCAGGCGTCCCAGGACCCCACGATCCCGCTGGGCACCACCGTGCCCGCGCGCTACACCGAGGAGGAGGGCCGCGCCTACCTCGCCCGCCAGCACGCCCGGCTCACCTCCGGGCAGGGGATCTCGCTGGCGATCGCCCGCCAGGGCGCCGACGAGGCCGTCGGCCACATCAACCTGATGACGCGCCCGCAGCGGGGCGTCGCGGGCATCGGCTACTGGATCGTCCCCGCAGCCCGGCGCCAGGGCCTCGCCCCGCGCGCGATCGCGCTGCTGACCGCGTGGGGCCTGGGCGCGGGCGGGTTCGCGCGCGTCGAGGCGTGGGTGGAGCCGGACAACCACGCCTCGCAGCGTGTGCTGGAGCTGAACAACTACCTCCTGGAGGGGCGGTTGCGCAGCTTCCTGACCCTCGGCGACCGTCGCGCCGACGTGCTCGTCTACTCCCGGATCACGGCGGACCCCGCGGGCTGAGCGCCCTCACCCGCCGCCCGGCACGAGCGCCGCGATGACCTCCCGCAGCGCCTCGCGCCCCTCGTCCGGCGTGCACTCCCCCGCGACGAGGCCGCGCGAGACCCCGCCCATGGCGCCGAGGATCGCGGGCATGGCGGCGGCGGGGAGGCCGTCCGCGCGGGCGTGCGGGAGCAGGGCCTCCAGGCACGCGTCGCTGAAGCGCCGGTCCGCCTCCTGCCTGACCCGCCGCAGCTCCGGCGACCCCTCCAGGGCGCTGATGAC
>NZ_JBQGCX010000003.1:0-1552 GCF_052038725.1 Actinosynnema sp. | reverse complement strand
GGGCGACTGTATCACCTGGGGGCACTCGCCCCGGGTGGGCCGGGGTACCGAGCGGGGGCGGACCTGGAGATCCTGGCCCGCCCCGGTTCTTCGCGTCCTGACGGGTCAGGACACCAGCCACCTCTGGTTCGCCCCGCCGTTGCACGGGTACGCGCCGACCTTGGTCGTGGCGCCGCCCCTCGGGTACTCCTGGTCCAGGCAGTGCCCCGTCGCCACGTTGACCAGCGTCGCGGCCTCGTCGACCCGCTCGTCGTGCACGACCCGCCAGAACTCCTCGTTCCCGCCGCCGCACGGGTGGGCGACAACGGCGTTGGGGTGCTCCTGGTCGACGCAGTGCCCGGTGCGCTCGTTGGCCAGCTTGACCACGTCCGGACCCGCCCACTCGAACACCCAGCGCTGGTTCGCACCGCTGTTGCAGTGGTGCGCGCCGACGACCTCGGTCGCCGTTCCGGTCGGGTGCTCCTGGTCCAGGCACCAGCCGCTGGCCGCGTTGGTCAGCACGGGGTTGGTCTCGCCCTGGCCCTCGGTCACGCCGAAGCCGGGGGTCCACACGCCGTCGTCACCGGTGAAGACGTGCGGCAGGGTGGTCGGGCCGTAGTAGGACTGCACGAAGTCGGAGTCCTGGTCCACCGGGTCCGCGTTGGTGCGGGCGTTCGGCTTCGTCAGCCTGGTCCCGGCGGGCGGGGTGTGGGAGTAGACCGTGTAGACCCCGGCGGGGAGGCCCTCGATGACGTTGGCGGGGCCGAGGGTCACGGTGTCGCCGTAGGACGGCTTGCCCTCGACGTCGCGGCCCCTGACGTAGAAGGTCTGGTTGAGCTCGCCGCGCTCATCGGTCAGGATCCCGTCGCCGTCGGAGTCGACCACGGCGTTGACCACGATGTTGTTGCCCAGCTGCGGGAACATCAGCGGGGCCGCGGCGGGGGCGGTCGCGCTCAGCTCGACCTGCCGGGTGACCGGGCCGAGGGACCGCATCCCGACCGCGTCCGCCGACACGTCGAACACGCCCTGCGGCAGACCGGAGAAGTGGAACTCCCCGTACGGGTTGGTCTGCGCCGTCCAGCGATGACCGGTCTCGCGCGCCACGACCTCGACCTCGGTGTACGACCTGAGCCGCTCCGTCGCGTAGCGCGGCCCCTCGCCGACCCGGTTGACCTGCCCGTCCCCGTCCCGGTCGATCCAGACCGTGCCGGTGATCTCGCCGGTGGCCTCCTGCGCCCGCGCGGGCGCCGCCGCGACACCCGTGCAGACCAGGGCGGCCACGAGGACCGCGCCTGTCTTCAGCGCTGCTGACACGTTCTTCCCCCAGTGGTGGTCGGCGGGGTCGCCCCGCCGGTGCGCGGAGAGCGTACGCAGCGAAGATCAATTCCAGAAGCCGATGACCGCGCGGAACCCCGCAGTCGTGACGGCGGCCGGGTCCCTCACCCGTGCGAGGATCACCCGCACGATGCAGCCGACCACGACGCGCGTGCGCGCGGGCTACGCGCTGGGTTCCCTCGTCACCGGGGCGTTCGGCACCGTCCCCGGTCTGCTCCTGCTGCCCTACCTCACCGAC
>NZ_JBQGCX010000002.1:0-2042 GCF_052038725.1 Actinosynnema sp. | reverse complement strand
GCGCGTCTTCCGCAGCTTCTTCCCCCAGGGCGCCCTGTACAACTTCGACGCCGAGGACAAGGAGAACATCGCCCACCTCGGCACCACGAAGCACGGCGAGTCAGTCGACATCCACAAGCGCTCGGCGGAGTCCGACCTGCTCGTGTACGTCAACGTCAACCTCGTCGCCATGGACGGCGGCCACAAGTCCGTCGCGATCGGTCTTGCGCCGTACTCGAGCCTGCGCCACCACCACAACAGCCACACCATGGTCCAGAGCCGCTCGTTCATGGACCACAAGAAGTCCGCGCTGCACTCCAGCGCGTGGCGCATGGGCAAGGTCGTCGCCGAGCACGTCAAGGTGTTCCAGATCGAGACGACGCTCAACAACACCATCTTCGGCGACTCCTACTCCTTCCTGCAGAAGCGCGAGTGGGAGTGGAACATCGCCGACCAGGCCCGCTTCGTCGGGGTCCGCCGCGGCCTGGCCGTCGCGCCCAAGCGGCTGACGCACCGGCTGTTCCACGGCATCCGCTCCGAGTACGGCCTCACCGGCGTGCGGGCCGGCGAGGTCGAGGCCGTCCACGAGCAGACCATCGCCGCCGTCCACGCCCAGCAGCTGGTGCCGGTGCAGGGCCAGAGCGACGTCATGGTCCTGGGGGTGCCGTTCGTCGGCCCCTACAACGTCGACTCGATCATGAACCCGGTCCTCGCCGCCTGCATGGGGCTCGGCTACTACTTCAACTCCTACCGCGGCGCCCCCGTGGTGCGCCCCGGCGGCGCGGTCATCCTCTACCACCCGGTCGCGCCGGAGTTCAGCCAGCTGCACCACCCGAGCTACGTCGACTTCTTCGAGGAGGTCCTCTCGACCTCGACCGAGCCCGCGGTCATCGAGAAGCAGTTCGAGGAGCGCTACGCCACGGACCCCTGGTACGTGCACCTGTACCGCACCAGCCACGCCTACCACGGCGTGCACCCGTTCTACATGTGGTACTGGATCGCCCACGCCCGGGACCACCTGGGCGGCGGCCGCAACGTCGTGTGGGTCGGCGGGGACCGCAAGGCGTGCGCGCGCATGGGCTTCCGCGCCGCGAGCACCCTGCAGGACGCGCTCGAGATGGTCTCCGACGCGGTGGGCCACGACCCCTCCATCACCTACCTGCACAACCCGCCGCACCTGGTCGCCGACGTCTCGGTGCCGGACCTCGCGGCGGCGGGCGGCACGGTGGGCGGCACGGCGTGAGCCGACCCGCCATGACGCCGTGGCGCTTCGTGCGCGACGGCGTCGCCGACGTGCGGACCGTCGCGCGCGGGTGGCGCTGGGGGGTCGGCCGGCGGGCGCTGGTGCCCCGCTCGGCGGAGCCGTACGTGCCGGCCCGCTCCACCCGCGTGTTCCCGACCCGCTGGGCCCGCGGGCGCACGGCCCGGGTCGTCCGCGAGGTCGCGCTCGGCGTGGGCATGAACGGCCTCCTGCGCTCGCAGGTCAGCGTCCGGGCGCACGGCCTCGACGTGCTCGAGCGCATCGAGGGCCCGGTGGTGTTCGTCGCGAACCACTCCAGCCACGTCGACACCCCCCTCATCCTCAACACGCTGCCGCCGCGCTGGCGCCGCCGCACCGCGGTCGCCGCCGCCGCTGACTACTTCTTCGACACCTGGTGGCGGGCGGCGGGCTCGGCGCTGCTGTTCAACACGTTCCCGATCGAGCGCCGCGGCGGCACCCTGTCGAACACGCCGGGGCACCTGCTGCGCGAGGGCTGGTCGATCGTCGTCTACCCCGAGGGCACCCGCTCCCGCGACGGCTGGACCCAGCCGTTCAAGCTGGGGGCGGCGTTCATGGCGGCCTCGGCGCAGGTGCCGGTCGTGCCGCTGGCCCTGCGCGGCACCTTCAACGCGATGCCCCACGAGCAGGCCTGGCCGAGCCCCGGCCGCCCGCCGGTCAGCATCCGCTACGGCGAGCCGGTCGTGCCGCGCGAGGGCGAGGGGCCCCGGGAGCTCGGCCGGCGCATCGAGGCCGCGATGGCCGCACTGGTCGACGAGGACGCCGCGAGCTGGTTCGAGGCCCG
>NZ_JBQGCX010000001.1:0-1821 GCF_052038725.1 Actinosynnema sp. | reverse complement strand
CCTCGGCGCTGTCCGGGACGGTGTACGTGGGCACCGAGACGGGCACGCTCGGCACGTCCCTGCGGGCCAAGGTGCCGATCCGGAACACGGCGGGGACGGTCATCGGCATGGCGTCGGTGGGCATCCTGGAGGAGGAGCTGGCCGCCGACCTGGCCGAGGACCTCGGCGAGCTGATCGGCTGGCTGATCGCGTCCGCGCTGGTCGGGGTGCTCGGGGCGGCGCTGGTGACGCGGATGGTCCGCAAGCGCACGTTCCGGCTGGAACCGGCCGAGATCGCGCAGCTGCTGGAGACCCGCGAGGCGATGCTGCACGGGGTGCGCGAGGGCGTGGTCGCCATCGACGCGACCGAGCGGTTGGCGCTGGTCAACGACGAGGCGGTGCGGCTGCTGGGGCTGACCGACGACCCGACCGGGCGGCCCGCCGCGCAGGTGCTGGAGCACGGCGGTCTGCTGGACCTGGCGCGCGGCGACGACGCGGCCGACCGGCTGGTGCTGGCGGGCGAGCGGGTGCTGGTGGCGAACCGGATGACCGCCCGCACGCACGGCCGCCCGGTCGGCGTGGTGCTCACGCTGCGCGACCGGACCGAGCTGCACGACGCGCTGCGCGAGATCGACGGGCACCGGGCGGTCACCGAGGTGCTGCGGGCGCAGGCGCACGAGTTCTCCAACCACCTGCACGTCATCGGCGGGCTGCTGGAGCTGGAGCGCGGCGACGAGGCGGTGCGCTACATCGAGCGGGTCGGTGGCGCGGGGTCGGTGACGGCCGACATCATCGGCGGGGCCGAGGCCGACCCGGCGCTGGCGGCGCTGCTGCTGGCCAAGTCGAGCACCGCGCACGAGCGGGGCGTGCGGCTGCGGCTGGACGCCGGGTCGCGGGTGCTGGCGCGGGCCGGTGACGACGCGCTGACCGTGCTCGGGAACCTGGTGGACAACGCCGTGGACGCCTCCGGCAACGGCGGCGAGGTGCGGGTGCTGGTGGACGCGGGCGGGTCGGGGGTGCGGGTGCTGGTCGAGGACGACGGGCCGGGCGTCGCGCGGGAGCGGCGGGCGGAGATCTTCACCCTCGGGGTGAGCACGAAGGCGCCGAGAGGGGCGCACGGACGAGGGATAGGACTGGCGTTGGTGTCCAGGGTGGTCACCCGGCGGCGTGGCCGGGTCGACGTGTCGGATTCTTCGGAGCTGGGTGGCGCGTCGTTCGACGTGTGGCTGCCGGAAGCGGGGTCCCGGTGACGGTGGTGCGGGCGCTGGTCGTGGACGACGACTTCGCGGTGGCCGCGGTGCACCGGGGGTTCCTGGCGTCGCTGCCGGAGTTCGAGGTGGTGGGCGAGGCGCACGACGGCGACGCGGCGCTGCGGGCGGTGGACGAGCTGCTGCCGGACCTGGTGCTGCTGGACATCCACCTGCCGGACATGTCCGGGCTGGAGGTGCTGGCCAGGCTGCGGGCGCGCGTCGTGCCGCCGGTGGACGTGATCGCGGTGACGGCGGCGCGGGAGCGGGAGACGGTGCGGCAGGCGATGTCCAAGGGGGTGGACCACTACCTGGTGAAGCCGTTCACGCGCACGGCGTTCCTGGACCGGATGCGCGAGTACCTGGCGCGACGGGTGGAGGTGCAGCGGCTGGGCGACTGGCTCGACCAGGACGAGGTCGACCAGCTGATGCAGCACCGGCCTGCGAACGTGCTGCCGAAGGGGCTGTCGGCGGTGACGCTGCGGCTGGTGACCGAGGCCCTGCGGGCGGCGGAGGGCAGCACGGCCGCGGGGAACATGTCGGCGCAGGAGGTGGGCGACCGGGCGGGGCTGTCGCGGGTGAGCGCGCGGCGGTA